>JBGSMF010000093.1:0-56682 GCA_041740315.1 Thermoflexales bacterium | reverse complement strand
ACCCATAGGCAGGTATCCCTACACCTGCGCTTGCGCCAAGCGCCAGCGCAGGTGCAAGCCTGCCCTGGGCGGGCAGTCCAGGGTGTACCTGCCGCTACCGTATGGGGATACGGTAGCTATGCAGGTTTTGAGACAAACGCTAGGCTAAGGATTGAGAAGAAAGTAACTTGCCCATTGGCCAAGTCGCTTGCGCCCTCAACGTGGGCAAGTTATTTAATCCTTAGCCCTAATTCAATTTGCAAATAACGGGATTCTTTGAGAGTTGCCGTGGTGGACCCCTCCCCCAGCCCCTCCCCGAAGCGGAGAGGGGAGCGTGTTCCCCCTTCCCTCGTAGCCTGTCCCGCGACCGCAGGGAGTGGGAGGAAGGGGGGTCAGGGGGTTAGGTCTACCACGCGAAATCCCAAAGAGCCGATGTTTGTTGAAATAATCCGCGAACATCAATCGCTTCCGCCTGCCTGGTGGCAGACAGGTGAAAATCTGTGTCCAAAAAGAGAAATGAGACACTCTTGACGATTATAGCATTTATCCAGAAAAGCGTGAGCTTGAGTTTTTTTCAGTATTGAGGTATCATTACAAACCGATTTTCGGTGGAGGAAAATTTCTGATGAAAGTACTCTTGACTCGTGACGTGGAAAAAATTGGCAAAGCAGGCCAGGTCAAAAATGTGGCTGATGGTTATGCGCGCAATTACCTGATTCCCAAGGGGGTGGCGATCTTGGCAACCGGGGGGGCGCTCAAGCAGGCCGAAACCATTCGCAAGGCCGAAGAGAAACGCCAGGCACAATTGTTTGCCCAGGCTCAGGCGGTGGCCGGGCAGTTGGAAGAAACTGTTTTGACCTTCCATGCCAAGGCTGGCGAAACCGGCAAGTTGTATGGTTCAATCACTGCCGCCCACATTGCCGAACAAATCTTGGCGCAAAAAGGGCTAGAGATTGACAAGCGCAAGATTGAACTGCGCGATCCCCTCCGCACGGTGGGAACTCACAAGGTGCCGGTCAAGCTGGCCACGGATCTGGTGGCGGAAGTCCAAGTGGTGGTAGAAGCGGAAATCGAAGCGGCAGAAGTAGCCGAGGCGGCAGAAATCGCCGAAACGCCCACAGCCAGCGAGCCGGCGGAACCCGCTGCCTAGCATGAACGTTGACACATGCGGTTGCGCCCCATGTGTTATCCCCACGAGCTATAACACGTGCAAGCCATCGGCTGACGGCGCCGATGGCTTTTTGTGTGCAAGGCGATGAGCGAGATAGGCGATCAATTGCGCAGCGCGCGCGAGGCGAAAAACCTGACGCTTGCTCAAGTTGAACGAGCAACGCGCATCAAGGCTCGCTACCTCCAGGCAATGGAAGAGGGGCGTTGGGATGATTTGCCTGGGGCTGTGCAGGCGCGCGGGTTCTTGAAGAACTATGCCAGCTTTTTGGAGCTAGATAGTGAAGAGCTGGTCGTCTTGAGAGAGCGCGAGCTTGCCAAACCTGTGCCAGAGATCTTGCCTCAACCGGCAGCGCCAGTTGTTCAATCACCCCAATCGCCCGCTTCTCCACAGCCAGTTATTGCGCCATCACCTGTGGCCTCTCAATCGCCAGAGCCAGCGCCTTCAATGGTAGCTGCCCTTGAAACGCCCTCGGCGCAGACTGCGCCGCCAGAACCTTCCGAGCAATTTGTCACGCCGCGTTGGTTATCTATTGATATGATAGTAGGCGGTGTGGCGCTAGTGCTGTTTGCGGTGATTGCAATCCTGGCCGCTCGTTCGTATGTGCTGCCCCTCATTTCCAAGTTGAATGAGCCTACCCCAGAACCTACCTCTGTTGCCGGCACGCGCCTGCCGGTGACGCTTACCCCTACTCGTGTCATTACACCGACGGCCGTCTTTCCTGTAAATCCGGATGGCGGCATCCAAATTGGGCTGGCGGCATTAGAACATGCCTGGGTGCGCATAACGACCGATGGCATGACGGCTTTTGAAGGCTTGCTGATACCCGGTCAATCGCTGACCTGGGACGCCAAGGAACAATTGATTGTAGAGACCGGCGATGGGGCGGCTTTTAACTTTGCCATAAATGGCAAGACAATGGGAGCGTTGGGCAAGCGCAACCAGGTCACCATTCGCGCATGGAGCCCGCGCGGTGAAGTTGTTGCCCCCCCCACCCCTTCGCCCGCCCCGCCTACCGAAACGCCCGAACCCGCTCCTACGTTGGCGCCTCTGCCTACACCATAGATTTCAGATTTAAAATTCCAGATTTCAGCTTTCATCAGATGCATTTAGACATAACTTGTGAGTTCCTCTAAACGCTATTTCTTGTTATCGCTGGGTTGCGCCAAAAACACGGTGGATTCCGAAAGCATGGCGCAGTTGATGGGCCGGGCCGGCTATGTGGGTGTGGATGACCCTGCCAGGGCGCAGGTGCTCATCGTCAATACCTGCGGTTTTATCGGCCCGGCGCGGGAAGAATCGTTGGAGCATTTGCGCGAATTGGCCGGCGGCAAAAAGCGCCACCAGATATTGATTGCCGCCGGGTGCCTGGCCCAATTCTGGGGGCAAAAACTGGTTGATGAAATGCCAGGGCTGGATGGCATTATTGGCACGCGACGGTGGATGGATATTGTGGATTTTGTGGAGCAAGTGCGAGGCCGCCCCGCGCTTCGGGCTGAACCAATGTATCACTTGCCTGATGCGCGCAGCGTGGTCGGGTCGGACGAAAAGGGGGTGCTGCGCGCATCGGTCAGCGGAGCCAGCGCCTATCTCAAGATTGCCGATGGTTGCCGCCGCCCTTGCGCGTTTTGCTCCATTCCCCGTATCAAGGGCACGGCTGTCAGCCGTCCGCCTCAGGCTATTGTGGCCGATGCGCGCGCGTTGGCGCGGCGGGGCGTGCGCGAATTAATCCTGGTTGCTCAGGATATTACGGATTATGGGCACGACCTGGGCAGGGGCGATGGCTTGCCTGAGCTGGTGGAATCCATTTTAGAGACTGCCCCAGAACTGCACTGGCTGCGCCTGATGTATGCTTATCCTGGCGCGGTGAGTGATCGGCTGATCGAGTTGATGACCACACGCCCACAGATTGCGCATTACGTGGATATTCCGCTGCAACATGGTCATCCAGATGTGTTGCGCCGCATGCGCCGCCCGGCTAATGTAGATTGGGTGCACAAGACGCTAGACAAGCTGCGCGCGGCTATGCCCGATATTGCCGTGCGCACGACCTTTATTGTGGGCTATCCTGGCGAAACTGAGGCCGAGTTTCAGGCTTTGCTTGATTTTGTGCAAGATGTGCGTTTTGACCGGGTGGGGACATTTAAATATTCTTTCGAGCCGGGCACGCCCAGCGCCGAACTGGAGGGCCAGTTGGCCGAGGAGGTGAAGCAAGAGCGCTACGATCGCCTGATGGCGGCTCAGCAGCCCATCAGCTTGCGCAAGAACCAGGCGCTGATTGGGCAGACGCTGGAGGCGTTGATTGAGGGCCAGGGCGATGGCTTGACAGTGGGGCGCACTTTTCGCGACGCGCCCGAGATTGATGGGCTGGTGGTGATTGAGAACGAGGCGCTGCCGCTTGGAGAGTTTGTCCGGGTTAAAATTACCGGGGCGCTGGAATACGACCTGGTGGGCCAAGCGGTATAAAAGTATTGTCACACGGTTTGGCTTGTGATACAATAGTCACAGGCAGGAGGTGAATAATGGACGCTGAAAAGGATTTTTCAAATGGCAGCATTAGCATGGGCGGTGGATTTGTGACCGAAGAGGGCATCACGATTGAGGGCGACAAGATCATGATCCAGCAAGTTGCGGCCAAAGGTGTTCAGATTCAATACACCCCCCACCGGGCCCAGGGTTCGCAATTGCCAAGCCGGACGCCTGAAATGCACAAAAAATTAAAAGAACTGCGCGAAGCGATTAACGATGACGAGCGGCTGGTGTTCAAAGAAAAGGCCTTGCTGGCCGACCTGGTGGAGGATGTGCGCCATGAAGTGCACAGCTCCAAGCCCAGCCTGGAACGGCTGCGCGATGTGATGCGAGAGCTCAAATCGGTTACGGGTGAGGGTCACCAGCCCATCCTCAAGGCAGCCGATGCGGTCTGGAATTATGTGGTGAGCGAAACACTTTAGCATTGCGTTAAAAGCCAGGATCACTTGGGCCCGGGAGCGGATTGTCCACGTCCTGGGCCTTTGACTTGGGAGGGAGGCGAGCCACAATGGAAGCTTTATTGATTGTGCTTGCGGCAGCAGCGCTGATTGTACTGATCGGTTTCATCCCTGCAACCTATTTCAACCAAACCTTGGAAGGAGTGACCTTAGGGCGGCGGCGGCGCGAGATGCGCCGGCTGGGCCTGCCTGAAATCTTTGAGCCAACGCCGCGCCAGTTGCCGCGCCCCCACACATACATTTTACCCCTAGTGCTCATGATCATGGCTGTCTTGATAGGGGTCTTGGTCGCTGCATTGTTGTTGGTTGCAGCGGCGGCGCATAACAGCCAGGCGACCCAACCCGGCTGGGTCGCGCTCGTTTTGCAGGCAGAGGGCTTGTTGCGCTCGATTTCGTTTGGTTTTGCGGGAGCGTATCTCTTTTCTATTCGGGTGGCTGCCCGCCGCTACCGCGAAGGCGACCTTGACCCGCAGGTGTATTTCTCAATTGTCGAGCGTATCATCGTGGCGCTGCTCACCGCCGGCGTGCTTGGAATAACCTTCCCCGCGTTTGCAGGGCCGGAGCTTGGCGGCGCGATTGCGGTAGCCGTATATGTGGTCTGCTTCACTGTGGGCATTTTCCCGGAATCGGGTTGGCAGTGGCTAACTTCATTGGGGCGGCAGTGGCTGAGGCCGGGTGGGGCTGCCGCGCAACAGGGCCAGCGAGATTATGAACTCACCCGCTTGCCTGGTATCAATGTGTGGCAAGCTTTTCGCCTCAACATGAGCAGTATTGACCATATCGCCGATCTGGCCAATGCCGATATCCAACGCTTGCTGCAAGAAACACACTTTGCCATCCAGCAAATCTATGATTGGATTGACCAGGCGATTTTGTACATTCACGTGACGGACGATTTGTGGCGCAAATGCCAAGAGCACAGCGTGCGCAGCTTGACCGATTTTCAGGCTGTGTATGCCGATCCACAAACGCGCAAAGCTCTGGCGCAGGGGCTGGGCGTAGATGAAGGCCAGCTTCAAATTCTCCACCAGGCGATGATGCAAACTCCCAACGGCGACCAGGTGCAGACATTTTGGCGCTACAATACTGCGCGGGCCACGGGGGCAATTCGCTATTTCAACCTGGGGCAGGCGTATGCCGAGTTGCAACAATACGACCAGGCGATCAACAACCTGAACCAGGCGCTAGAGTATTCTAGCAACGATGCGCTGTTGTATGCAACGCGCGGCAATGTATGGAGCCAGCAGGGCGATTTGCACAAGGCCGTTGAAGATTACGATCGGTCGCTGCAAATTGACCCGCAATCACCCAGCGTGCTGCACAATCGAGGCCTGGCCCATTTGCGCCTGGGCAATTTTGCCCTGGCGGTGCAAGATTTTAGCCGGGCGCTGAGGCTGGACGAGCGCAGCCATGTCATTTTCAACGACCGGGGGCAAGCCTTTCAGAAACAGGCCAAGCTGGCAGAGGCCCTGGCTGATTTCACCCAGGCTATCGCACTGAATCCTTCTTTTGCCCCCTCTTACGCTAACCGGGGAGAATTGCATCGCGTGCAAAACCGCCTTCAAGACGCCCAGGCCGATTTGACGCGCGCGCTAGAGCTTGACCCGCAGTTGACCAGCGCGCATTACCACATGGGCCTGTTGCGACGCGGCTTGGAGCTGTGGACCGAGGCGTTGGATGCCTTGGGGCGAGCCTTGAAGCTGGACCCCAACTTGGCCGAGGCCTACAACACGCGGGGATTGGTTTATCAGGCCCGCCGAATGTTTGCCGAGGCCGTGCAGGATTTTACGGAGGCGATCCGCTGCAATCCCAACTATGCCGAAGCCTACAACAACCGAGGCATTGCGCGCCGGCTGTTGGGCGATTTACTCCTGGCGTATCAAGACCACTCGCACGCCATCGAGTTGGACGAGCGTTATACGCAGGCCTATATCAACCGCGGCATCACACTGCTGGCTGCCGGGCAGCCCCGCGACGCGTTAAAAGATTTTGATAGGGTAATTGAGCTAGACAAAAACTCGGCCATTGCCTATAACCATCGCGGTTTGGCTCTGCAGGCTTTGCGCGAGCCAGGTTTGGCGCTGCAAGATTTCAACCAGGCGATTCAACTGAACAACGAGTATGCCGAGGCTTTTAACAATCGGGGCAATGCCCGGTCCGTCTTGAAGCAATACGCCGAAGCAATCCAAGATTTTGGCCGCGCCCTAGAGTTGATGCCCAACGCGGATACTTTTCTTAACCGTGGAAATAGTTTTTTTGACCAGGGCGAGTTTCAGCAAGCGGTTGATGATTATGAAAAGGCCATCAGCCTGCGTTACGAATTTCCCCGGGCTCACTTTAACCGGGGGCAAG
Organism: Thermoflexales bacterium; assembly: GCA_041740315.1. Classification (GTDB taxonomy): domain Bacteria; phylum Chloroflexota; class Anaerolineae; order Fen-1058; family Fen-1058; genus JBGSMF01. Next base: position 50,196 of record JBGSMF010000093.1, on the reverse strand, counting down.
CCTTTGTGGGGCTGGGCCAGCTTGAAGATGCGCTGCTCAGCTTTAAAAAGGCAGCCGAGCTTGACCCTAAATTTGCGGCGGCGCTGTATTGGGTGGCTCGGGTGGCGGCTCAATTGGACCGCCAGAACGAAGCATTGGAGGCATTGGAACAAGCGGTGGCGCTGGATAAAAATTATCAAAGCGCCGCACAAACAGCGCCCGAGTTTGGCGCGTTAAAAGAGCTGCCGCGTTTCAAGGCAATCGTTGGCCCCCAGCCAACAACACAATAACAAACATAAACTGGAATGGCAAAGAACGCATGAAGCTAGTTCGATTTTTTTTCAAAGGGATCTATATCACGTTATGGCGTTTCACCCATCAGGGTCCGAGCGCTTTTGCCAAGTGGTTGTTGACCCAGGTGGCGCAACGAGGGTTGGGCACACCGGTGCTGCGACATAGCCGCGTAACGCCGCACTTGTACGTGGGTGGATGCATCAAGGCGCGCGGCTGGCAACGCCTGCATGAGGGGGGGGTGGATGCTATTGTCAACTTGCGGCAGGAACGGCCGGTGGAAAAGCCCGGCGTCGCGCCGGCCGCTTATCTGTGCCTGCCCACTCAAGATGATGAATCGCCAACCTTGGAGCAACTAGAGCAAGGCTGTGCTTTTATCGCCCAGGCCATTGAGCAAGGACGCGGCGTGTATGTGCATTGCGCCGGCGGGGTGGGCCGTGCCCCAACGATGGCGGCGGCTTTTTTGGTGACCACTGGCGTCGCGCCGCTTGATGCGTTGGCGACCATTCGCCAGGTCAGGCCGTTCATCAACCCCACTCGCGCGCAGCTTGAGCAACTGGAGCGATTTGCGGCGCAGCAAAATGGAAATGTCCATGGAAAAACCTAGTTCTGGACCTGCTTATCGCGTTCACACTCACCGCTTGGTGCTGCGCTGTTGGAATCCGGTTGATGTGCCGTTGCTCCAAGCTGCCATCAATGAGAGCCTGGAGCATCTGCGCCCCTGGATGCCCTGGGCAAATAGCGAGCCCCAAGACATCGAAACGAAAATCGAGCGTATGCGCCACTGGCGCGCCAAGTTTGATCTGGGCCAAGATTTTGTCTATGGCATCTTTAGCCGAGACGAGACGCGAGTATTGGGTGGCACCGGCCTACACACGCGCGTTGGCGAAGGGGCGCGAGAGATTGGTTATTGGATTCACAAAGATTACATTAACCAGGGGCTTGCTTCTGAAGCCAGCGCGGCGCTGGTCAGGGTGGCGTTTGAGATTGATCGCGTGGCGCGGATCGAAATTCACTGCGATCCCGGCAACGCTCGCAGCGCAGCCGTGCCCAGGAAACTCGGCTTTACAAATGAAGCAATTTTGCGCAAGCGCCTGCTATTTCTGGATGGGCAAATGGGTGACAGCATGATCTGGACCTTGTTCGACGACGGATATCCGTCTAGCCCGGCGGCCTCTGCCGAGATCGAGGCTTTTGATGTGGTGGGGCGCAGGATTCTCTAGAACCTGGCACCCTCCAAGAATTTCGTTGAGGAGCACGATATGGAAATCGGAATCATCGGCTTGCCCAAGTCTGGCAAGACAACTATTTTTAACGCGTTAACCGGCCAGACGCGGCCAACAACAGCCTATACCGCCACGCGGCTAGAGATTGCCACCGCCACGGTTGATGTGCAGGACGATCGCCTGGACCGACTAAGCGCCATGTACAAACCGCGCAAAACTATTTATGCCAAGGTGACGTATGCCGACATTGGTGGACTGGAAAAGGGGTCAGGCTCGACCGGATTGAGCGGGCCTTTTCGCAACCAGATCAGCAAGCTAGAGGCGTTTGTGCACGTGCTGCGCGCTTTTGACGACCCCAACTTGCCTCACCCTGAGGGCAGCCTGGACCCGGCGCGCGACCTTGAAATGCTAGACACTGAATTTATGCTGTCGGACATGATTGCGGTTGAGAAAAGGCTGGAACGGCTGGACGAGGAACTGAAAAAAGGCGCTACAAAGAACAAGGAACAAAATCTGAAGGAACAGGCATTGATGAATCGCCTGAAAGGGCTGCTAGATACCGGGCAGTTCATTCGCGATGTAGAATTGAATCCAGACGACGAGCTTGCCATGCGGCCATTTGGTTTTCTGACCCAAAAGCCGGTCTTGGCGCTGATCAATTCTGGCGAGCCGGATGAGGCCAGTGTGGCTCGCCTGGCTTACAAGCATCGCCACTCGACTGTAGCGAATATGGCGGGCAAGCTAGAGATGGAACTGGCGCAGCTTTCTTCAGAGGAGGCTGCCGAGTTTTCCGAGGCTTATGGCATTACCGAAGCCGCGCGGCATCGCATCATTCGGTTGAGTTATGAGCTTTTGGGCTTGCTCTCTTTCTTTACCGTCGGCGAAGACGAATGCCGCGCGTGGGCCTTGCGGCGCGGTGAAACGGCGCTAGACGCCGCCGGCGTAATCCATACCGACCTGGCGCGGGGGTTCATCCGCGCTGAGGTGACGGCCTGGAACGATTTGCTGGAATGTGGCAGCGAGGCGGTGGCCCGCACTCAGGCCAAGCTCCACCTGGAAGGCAAAGAGTATGTGGTCAAAGACGGCGAGATTGTTCACATCCGTTTTTCGGCCTAGTTTTGCAAAAACAAGCGCGCATGGTATAATCTGCGCACCGGGCGGTTAGCTCAGTTGGTTAGAGCACACGGTTGACATCCGTGAGGTCGTAGGTTCGAGCCCTATACCGCCCACTTTTCATAGCAGTAGATCACATGGATACCCCAAAAGGATAACCATGTGGTCAGAAAGCCCCCGCCGCCTTACCCCTATAAGTCCGATAATTGTCATTACCGGAACAACTTCTGTAGATGTGAGCACATGGATACTCCACTAACTCTTGCACAAACTGTAAAGGGCTTCCTGCTCTACTGGAAGACATTGGCAGTTGGTTTGACCTCCCGCGGGCAGATTCGCCTCTCACCGAAATCCATCAAGAACATCCATACAGCATTATCCGCGTTGTGGACGTGGGCGGTGAATGAGGAGTATGTGGAGAAGAATGTTGTTCGCACGATAGCGCCTCCACATGTAACAGTGCCTGTCATCGAAACCTTCACTCAAGACGACATCAAGGCATTGCTCAAAGCGTGTGACAAAGGACGCACATGGAAGACGCGCGATACAACTAGTGAGCGTCCTACGGCCGACCGCGACCGCGCAATTGTAATGACACTCCTTGATTCCGGTGTCCGCGCATCAGAGCTGTGCAAGATGAAAATCAGTGATGTGAACCTGGCGACTGGCAGCATTAAGGTGATAGGCAAGGGGAGCAAGGAGCGCATCGTGCTGGTGGGACGGCGGACCTCTCAGACGCTTTGGAAATATCTCACCCCTCGGCTCGATACTGCGCGAAATGGCGAGACGGTCTTTGTTGTTGGTTGGCCCAGTGACCCGCGCCCGATGGATCGGCTTGTGCTTGATACATTGCTAAAGCGCATTGGCGCGCGCGCCGGCATCAGCAAAGTGTATCCACACAAATTCAGACACACTTTCTCGATCAACTATTTGCGCAATGGGGGTGATTTATTCACACTCCAAGAATTGCTAGGTCACGCCGATTTGGAGATGGTCAAGCGCTATGCCAGAATTGCGCAGATTGATTGCGCCAATGCGCATCGGCAGGCCAGCCCAGTGGATAATTGGCGGTTGTGACAGATAGTATCGAAAATAGGTAATTGATACCTGACTACTGACCCCAGTCCGAAAGTACCGTCAATACCAAAGCGTTTGCGATAGAGTCGCCGAGCGGCCTTGGGTGAGAGATCAAGATGGATCAAAATATAAATCAGCCACACCACGCGTCGCTTCAGGCGTTTAGTGCGTTTGGCCGTTGTGAAAGTTCGACACACAGCCAAGTTGGCCGTGAAGGCTGTGTCTGCTTTGGAAAGTGTAGAGTGTGCGGTAACTCTTGTTACCTTGGCACCCTGGACTGCCCGTCCGTCAGGGCAGGCAAGGCGCGGGTTCCTCCGGCCTTGCCGCGGATGGTGCAGGCAATCAGGGCGGGCAGACCTTGTTGAGTCAAGTAAGCCATCATCGCGATATTGCCAAAACCTTTGTCCAAAAACAGGCACTTAATGCCAATTTGGCGGCTTTTCTAAATGATGTAGCCGCAGCCTTGGAGAAGAATCCAGAGCTGCCCAATCTCTTGCTTGACCCCTACTTTACAAAAGCCATCGCGGAACGGCACACCGCATTGCGCCGCGTAATCCAGACCGCCACGACTCTGGGTATTCCCTGTCCGGGCCTGAGCGCATCGCTGGCCTATTACGACAGCTACCGCACGGCGCGTTTGCCGGCCAACTTGATCCAGGCTCAACGCGACTATTTTGGCGCGCATACCTATCACCGCCTCGACCAGCCGGGCACGTTTCACACCAACTGGGCGGTGAGCTGAGGTAGAACGACGCTGTCAGCTTTAAGCGGAGCACACTCACGGCCAGGTCATCTTAATGTGGAGCTAAAAATCCGCGCTGCGCTGATGCCAACGCCGTGGTTTTTAGTTAAGATTAGGTAACTACTCAGCAGCCTGAGCGGAGCAACGCGCCCCTTCGACTTTGCTGCGCTCCGCTCAGGGTGCGCGCTGCGCAGTCGAAGGGTATGGCTGAGTAGTTACAAGATTAGAGCGTATGCACGGAGTGAATGAAGCGGTTACACCCCAGATAACAAAAGCTTACTATCATTTTGTCAAGTCCTTTATCAACAGACGAGTGAACCTAGCTCGTAAAAAGTAGATTTTTCGAGTCAGCGGAGGAATATGAAATTTTGAGGGCTTGATCCTTGTTTTTGCTTTGCGCACTCGGCGTCGGCGTCGCGGCGGTGAGGTCAGTTAGTGGCCAAAGGAAGATCAATGCCCATGATCGTATAGTTAACGTGTTTCAATTCTAAAACTTTAAGGAGTCAAAATGACAGTTACACCATTGGTCCCCAATAAAATTTTTAGTGTGCTTGCTTCGGAGGCGCAGATCGAGCGTACCGTGAAAAGCCTGGAAGCCAATAACATCCACGCCATCGTTGCGGAAAATGGCGCGGCGGCGCGCCTCAAGTTGTTCGAGCTACTTCCGGCCCAGGCAGAAGTGTTCGTCGCCAGTTCGGCCACTCTGGATACCCTGGGCATCACTGCCGAAATTGACAAATCGGGTCGGTATGATTCGGTCCGCGTGAAATTGAGTGCGATGGACCCCAAAACGCAGAACTGCGAGATGCAAAAGCTGGGCGCGACGCCCGAGTATATGCTAGGCAGCGTTCACGCGGTCACGGAAACTGGGAGCATCATTATCGCTTCAGCGACCGGCAGCCAGTTGGCCGGTTATGTCTCTGCCGCCGCAAATGTCATTTGGGTGGTAGGCACCCAAAAGATCGTCCCAACTCTTGAAGACGGCCTGAAGCGCTTAGCGGAATATACCTTTCCGCTGGAGGATGCCCGCGCCTTCAAGGCCTATGGGATGCACAGCGGCATTAACAAACTGTTGATTGTGCACAAAGAGTTTATGCCCGGGCGCACCACCATGATTTTGGTGCAAGAGAATTTGGGGTTCTAAGGGTTGAATGGGAGGTGGAAAACAATGCCGACTCAATTCCATTTGACCCGAGTTGCTATCATTGGCGCAGGCAACGTGGGTGCCACCTGCGCCTACGCCTTGCTGCTCCGCGGTCTGGCCGCGGAAATTGTGCTGGTGGACGTGAACAAGGACAAGGCCGAAGGGGAAGCGATGGATCTGAATCACACCGTACCCTTCGCTCACCCCACCCGCATCTGGGCTGGCGATTATGCCGATTGCGCCGGGGCGGCCGTCACGGTCATCACCGCTGGCGCCGCCAGCCTGAAACCAGGCCAGACCCGCCTGGACCTGGCAACGACGAACGCCGCTGTTTTCCGCCAGATTGTGCCGGAGGTGGCTCGCCACAACCCCGATGGCATCTTGCTCATCGCTAGCAACCCCGTGGATGCGATGACTTTTGCAGCCTGGAAACTTTCGGGCTTGCCCGCACAGCGCGTCATCGGCTCCGGCACGATTCTGGACACGGCCCGCTTCCGCTATCTCCTGAGCCAGCACTTTGGAGTAGACTCGCGTAGCGTTCACGCTTTTATCATTGGTGAGCATGGCGACAGTGAGGTGCCGGTGTGGTCATTGGCCAACATCGCCGGCATGCGGCTGCCTAACTTTTGCGCCGCGCGCGGGTTGACTTATGACCAGGTGGCTATGGACGAAATTTACCAGCAGACACGCGAAGCCGCTTACTCGGTCATCAAGCTCAAAGGCGCGACGTTCTATGCAATCGGGGCCGGACTGGCCGACATCGTCGAGGCCATTCTCCACAATCAAAGCACAGTGTTGACAGTGTCCAGCCTGATTCAAGGCTATTGCGGCATCAACGATGTCTGCCTGAGCTTGCCCACCGCTCTCGACCAAGGCGGCGTGGAGTGGGTGCTGCCGATGGAGCTAAACCCACCCGAGACCGAGGCCATGTGCCAGTCAGCCCAAGTTTTGAAAACAACCATCGCGCAGTTAAAGCTGGAATAAATACATCCAAACATTGACACGGAAACTCGTGTAGCCATATGCAAAATAGCACAACCAAGTCACTCGCGTGCCGCAAGGATAACAAGCGCATTCCTGAGCCAGCTCTCAGGCTGCCCGAATTTTTTTGCCAATTGTTGGTGAACTGGTTCCAACGATTCATAAAATAACAAGGAGATTGATATGAGCAAGAAAGACACAAGCAATGCCTCGACCGTGCTGGGAGCCGTAGCGCCCCACGCCTTACCCCCTCTGCCGTATGCCGAAGATGCACTCGAACCGGTGATCACAGCCAAAACACTGAGCTTTCACTATGGAAAACATCACAAAGGTTATGTGGACAACCTGAACAAGCTTATTGTGGGAACAGAATATGCCGGCCTGGCCTTGGAGCAGATTATTACCCAGACCGCCGGCCAGCCCGAAAGAACCGCAATCTTTAACAATGCGGCGCAAATTTGGAACCACACGTTCTATTGGAGCAGCCTGACCCCAAATGGTGGCGGCGAACCGCCCACGACGCTCAAGCAGAAAATCGTGGCCGCCTTTGGCAGCGTTGATGCCTGCAAGAAAGAGCTGGCCAGCGCGGCGGTTTCACAATTCGGGAGTGGTTGGGCTTGGCTGGTCCTCGCGGGCGGCCAACTCAAGGTGGTCAAGACCGCCAATGCCGATAGCCCTTTGACAACGGGCAGCCAGCCATTGCTGGTCATTGATGTGTGGGAGCACGCTTACTATCTGGATTACCAGAATCGGCGGGCTGATTATGTTAATGCGGTGCTCGACAAGCTGATCAACTGGGAGTTTGCATTGCAGAACGCCAGCTAGAGCGCCCGAAGGACAGTGGAACTCGTCGCATTCCGAGTTGCTGGCGTGGATCAAAGTGCCAGCATTAGGCCGTAGTTGTTGCGGCCCAACGCTGGCAAGGTTAGCCATCGGCGCGTTTTGCATTCCACATACGAAAGGAGTCATCCATGAAGAATAAAATTTGCCAGGCACGTTTGAAAAAATGTGTTCATTTGATGCAGGAGGCCGGACTGGATGTCCTGCTCCTCACCAAGCCTTCCAATATGTTTTATCTCACGGGCGATGGACGCCTGTGCGCTTATGCTATGATCACCCAAGCGGGCAAGGTTGCCCTGGGCGTGCCCTCGACCGATGTAGAAGACGTCAAGGTGCTGGCCCATTTTGACCACCTTGTTGGTTTTGAGGATGAAGTGGGCATGATTCACTCGATTGCGCACTACTTTGAGCATTTCCGCATCAGCCAGGGCACAGTGGGATTGGAATACACCTTCCTCACCCAATCCATGATGAGCATGATGACGCATCCTCACGCCAAGCCGCCGGAGGTCGTGCTGCAAGACTGCACCCACATCCTGTCCACATTGCGGATGGTAAAAGAGCGCGGGGAGATTGAGCGCATCCGGGTTGCAGCCAAAGTGGCCGATGCCGGAATGAAAGCGGCGGTGAAGGCAGTCAGACCGGGCATCACTGAAAGCCAGGTGGCTGCCGAAGCCGAATATGCCATGCGCAAGGCTGGCGCGGAAGGGTTTTGGCGCACCTATGTCTCTTCTGGGCCGCGCACCAACATTGCGCACGGATTGCCCACAAATCGCAAGCTCAAAAAGGGCGACCTGGTGATGATAGATATTCATCCTATCGTCAACGGTTATAGCGCCGATATTTGCCGCACGGTTTGCGTGGGACAGCCTACGCCTGAGCAGCAAGCGGCCTATGACCTTTACCTGGAGGCGCAGCAAGCCACAATCGCCAAAGCCAAAGCAGGTGTGGGCATGGTCGAATTGGAACAGACAATCCACGCCATCCTCAAAGACGCCGGCCACGGTGAGCACATCTTTGGGCCGCCCATGCATGGCGTTGGCATCGAGTTTGAAGAAGCGCCCCTGCCGCCAGGTCACGCTTTCTTTCACGGCGAAAAAGCGCCGCCGCCCTTGCCGGCTAATGTGGTCATTGCAGTAGGCAACTGCGGGCTGTATGTTGGTCCGTGGGGCGTGCGCGTGGAAGACACCGTTATTATTGGCCCAAAGGGGCCCACCATCTTGACGAGCTATCCGCACAAGTTAAAGAAATAAGCGAGGTAAAACAATGGCAGAAAAAACACCGACCCAGATTCTCGAAGACGAACATCGTTTCATCGAAAAGATTGTGAACGCAATGCCTGTGCTAGTAAAGGCATTGGAGGCCGGGCAGAAAATGGACGTCGAGATGTTGCGGGAGATAGTCGAGTTCATGCAGACTTTTGCCGACAGATGTCACCACGGGAAAGAGGAGAATCTTTTGTTCCCTATCCTGGGAGCCAAAGGTGTGCCGCTGGACGGGTGCCCGATTGGAGCACTAACCCGTGAGCACAAACAAGGCCGGGCGCTTGTGGCGGAACTGACTACCGGCATTGAGGCGTATGCAAAAGGCGATCCAGCGGCAAGCGAAGCCCTGGTCAAAACTTTGGGTGGCTTGATAAACCTTTACCCCAACCACATCTGGAAGGAAGACTATCTTTTGTTTCCGATGACCAACAAGGTGCTGAGTGCAGACGAGCAGCAAGAGTTGCTAGTCAAGTTCGCCGCGGTGGAGGCAGAGGTCGGGCAAGATGTACACGCGCGATTTGAACAACTGGCGCAGACCTTGTCGGCATTGGCTCAAACGGCCCCAAAGGTTCACTAGCGGACCAGAGACCATGTCAACTCACCCTTGTCCGCGTGTGGCCATCGTTGGAGCAGGCTTTGGCGGGTTGTGGGCTGCCCGCACCCTGAGCCGTTTCCCTGTTGAGGGCGTGCTCCTCGATCGCAACAACTATCACACCTTTCTGCCTTTGCTCTACCAGGTCGCAGCAGCCGAACTGGAACCGGAAGCGATTGTTTACCCCGTGCGGAGCATCTTGCGGCAAGTTCCCAACATTCGTTTTGTCATGGCCGAGGTGCAAGAGATAGATTTGCATACGCGGGTCATCAAGACCGCAAAGCAAACAATTCCCTATGATTTCCTCATCTTGAGCACCGGAAGCACGTCCCACTTTTTTGGCGTGCCAGGCGCGGACGAATACGCTTTTCCGCTAAAAACTTTGGAAGATGGAATAACCTTGCGTAACCACATCCTGTGTTGCTTTGAGCGTGCAGCGCAAGAGTCAGACGCAGAGCGACGCAAGCAAATGTTAACCTTCACGATCTTGGGCGGCGGCCCGACCGGCGTCGAATTCGCCGGCGCTTTGGCCGAGTTGATTCACGGCCCAATGACAAAAGATTACCCCGCGCTCGACTTTTGTCAAGCACAGGTGATACTATTAGAGGCGGCGGACGACTTGCTCTCCAGCTTGCCAGAAGAACTGCGGGTCTATGCCCTGGCGCGGCTGCGTAAGATGGGTGTGGAGGTCCGCCTGCAATCAATCGCCAACCAGATCACACCCGAGTCGGTACACTTGAAAGACGGCTCCATCATCCCTACAGAAACAGTGGTCTGGACGGCCGGTGTGCGCGGCGATCCCTTGGCCAGCGTGTGGGGATTGCCAACGGTTCGCAATGGACGGGTGGTTGTCCAGCCGACCCTTCAAGCTACAAATCATCCAGAAGTGTATATAATCGGAGACCTGGCCTACCAGGAACAGGACGGGTCTCCGTTACCGCTAATTGCACCAGTTGCAATCCAGCAAGGAGTGGCAGCGGCACAAAACATCGCGCGGCAGGTGGCCGGCCAATCGCCTGTGCCATTCCACTATTGGGACCGGGGTGCTATGGTGACGATTGGGCGAAATGCAGCCGTAGCCCGTCTGGGAGGCCGCACCTTCACTGGGTTCCTTGCCTGGGTGGTGTGGTTGGGGGTGCATATCTTTAACTTAATTGGCTTTCGCAATCGTCTCTTTGTGCTCATCAATTGGGCGTGGGATTATGTGTTCTATGAGCGCGGCGTGCGGCTCATTCTACCCTGATTTCAGTGAAGAGAATAACGATGGAAAACGAAAAAGCGTCCACGGATGCGCTTTCGCCCTGGTGGAGAAATGCGGTCATCCTTGTGCTCGTCTTTGGATTCGGAATCTTGTCATGGCTGACCTTTAGGAGTTATCAAGACGCGCCGCCGATCCCGGCCCAAGCCATCGGCCCAGGCGGCGAAACCGTTTTTACCCAAGCGGATATTATTGCCGGGCAACAAGTGTTTCTCAAATATGGCCTGATGGAAAATGGTAGCATTTGGGGTCATGGCGCTTACCTCGGCCCGGATTTCTCGGCGAAATATTTGCACGTGCTCGCAGGCGAGGCCGCCGAGGCCATTGCGCAGCAGCGTTATCAGCAGGGCCTGGCCGACCTGGACGCGGCAGAACGCGTGGCGGTCCAGGCAGCAGTCCAACAATCGTTGAAACAGAACCGCTATGATCCGCAGACCGGGCAATTGACCCTCACGCCACCCGAGGTAACTTCATACCACAAACAAATTTCGCAATGGGCGGATTACTTTGCGCAGCCGGCTGGCAATGCTGGCCTGCCGACCAAGTACATCAGCGATCCCAAGGATTTGGAGCAGCTCACGGCATTTTTCGCCTGGACTGCCTGGGCCTCCGTGGCCAACCGGCCCGGCCAGACGCACTCGTATACGAACAATTTTCCTTATGACCCGGCGGCTGGGAATGTGCCAAGCAGTGATGCCCTCCTGTGGAGCGCCTTGAGCCTGATCGCTTTGCTCGGTGGCACCGCCGCTGTCCTCTTTGCTTTTGGCCGCTTTAATTTCTTGGGCTGGAAGAGCAAGGGTGAACATATTCACCCGCAATTGCTGCCGGGAGTCGCCACCCCGAGTCAAAGGGCCACCATCAAGTATTTTGTCGTTGTCGCTTTGCTTTTCCTGGCCCAGGTGGGCGTGGGCGCGGCAATTGCGCACTATCGCGCCGATCCGGGCACGTTTTATGGGTTTGACCTGTCCACCCTGTTACCCAGCAATATCGCGCGCACCTGGCACTTGCAGTTAATGATCTTTTGGGTCGCCACAGCTTATATTGCTGGCGCGCTGTTCCTTGCGCCGGCCGTGGGACAGAGCGACCCCAAGGGCCAAGTGCAAGGCATTCACATTCTCTTTGGGGCGATTGTGCTCGTTGCCGTGGGCAGCCTATTAGGCGAGTTACTTGGCATCAAGAATTTGCTAGGATCGCTTTGGTTCTGGTTTGGGCATCAAGGCTGGGAATACCTTGACCTGGGCCGCGCCTGGCAAATCTTGCTGGCGATTGGCCTGGTTATCTGGCTCGGCTTGGTCTTTCGCGCCATTGCCCCGGCCCGGCGCGACCCAGAGCGCGGCGAAATAGCCTCGCTCTTCCTATACGCGGCGGTGGCTATTCCGCTCTTTTACCTGCCGGCCCTGTTCTTTTCCAGCACCACCAATTTCACCGTGGTTGATACCTGGCGGTTCTGGATTATCCACCTATGGGTCGAAGGTTTTTTTGAGTTGTTTGTGACCGTCATGGTGTCCATCATCTTTTATCTGCTGGGCATTGTTTCCCGGAAGACGGCGGCCCGCGTTGTGTACCTGGATGCCATTCTCTACCTGGGGAGCGGGATTGTTGGCACTGGGCATCATTGGTATTGGACCGGTCAATCCAATATCACCATAGCCTTGGCGGCGACCTTCTCTGCCCTGGAGGTTGTCCCCCTGACGCTGCTCACGCTAGATGCCTGGGACTTTATCAAGCTGACGCGGGGGAAATGCGACATTTGCGGACAAGCGATCATCATTCCGCATAAATGGGCGTTTTACTTTTTGATGGCTGTCGGGTTCTGGAATTTCGTTGGCGCGGGGGTGTTTGGTTTTCTCATCAACTTGCCCATCGTCAGTTATTATGAGGTGGGCACCATGCTGACCCCCAATCATGGGCACGCGGCGTTTATGGGTGTGTTTGGGATGCTGGCGATGGCGCTGGTGGTGTTTGCTTTGCGGCAGGTAGTAACGGATGACCAGTGGAAGCAAGTTGAAAAATATGTGCAGGTTTCCTTCTGGGGGCTGAACGCCGGCCTGGCGCTGATGGTCGTGACTAATCTGTTTCCCGGCGGAGTGCTCCAGTTGGCGGATGTGTTGAACAATGGTTACTGGCACGCCCGGGGCCCCGAGTTCTTGAACGAGAGCCTTATCCGCACAATCGAATGGGCGCGGATGCCGGCTGACCTGATTTTTGCCGGACTGGGCGTTGTGGCTATTGTGATTGCCGCCGGCTTGGCTTACCGATTTATGAAGATGAATCATGGATGATTGGCGTGATTTTCACGGCCCGAATGCGGGCTATGTCTTGGAACTGTATGACCGCTTTCGCCAGAACCCGGACTCGGTAGATGCGGCCACGCGAGCCTACTTTGCCACGTGGTCGCCGCCAGCACAATCGGCTGCCCTGGCTGCGCCTGAATACCCGCTTGAAAAAATCGTCGGCGCAGTGAACCAGGCTAAAGCCAGTCGCGCCTACGGCCCTCTGGCAGCCCGGCACGATCCGCTGGCCCGCCACATGGCGCGCTACCCGCGCGGCGACCCGATCCTAGTACCTGCCACGCACGGCGTGACGGAAGACGACCTGTGCCAATTGCCAGCCAGCCTCATCTGCGGGCCGGTGGTGGAATGTGCGGCGAATGCTCTGGAAGCCATCCAGGCTTTACGGGCGGTCTATTCGTCCACAACCGGTTACGGGTATGCTCACATCCTGGTGCCGGAGGAACGAGATTGGCTGCGCCACGCGGCTGAATCAGGCCGTTTCCGGTCGCCGCAAAATCCCGTCAACCCCCAGTCTTTGCTGGAACGGCTCACCCAGGTTGAGGTCTTGGAGCATTTTTTGCAGCGCACTTTTCCCGGCAAGACTCGTTTTTCGCTTGAAGGCTTGGACATACTGGTTCCCATTCTGGATGAAATCATCGGCAGTGCTGCCGAGTTGGGTGTCCGCACCATCCTGATTGGCATGGCGCATCGGGGCCGGCTCAACATCCTGGCGCATGTGTTGGGTAAACCTTACACCCAAATCCTGGCCGAATTCAAGGACCCAGCGCGAGCGATCCATTTCACACTTCGGGAAGACTTGGGCTGGACGGGTGATGTCAAGTATCACCTGGGCGCGCAGCGCGCACTGCGCCAGGCTGTCGTTGTCTCCATGCCGCCTAATCCCAGTCACCTGGAGGCAATCAATCCGGTGGTAGAGGGCATGGCCCGCGCCGCCGGCACCCGAACCGATCAGCCTGGTCCATCGCAGTTTGATCCAACCGTATCTTTGCCCATCCTCATTCACGGTGATGCTGCGTTTCCGGGTCAGGGAATCGTCGCTGAGACACTCAACTTTTCTCGATTGCCGGGCTATAACGCTGGCGGCACAATTCACATCATCGCCAACAATCAGTTGGGCTACACGACTTGTCCGGAGGAGACACGCAGCACACTCTATGCCAGCGACCTGGCCAAAGGCTTTGAAATTCCCATCGTCCATGTCAATGCGGACGACCCGGAGGCATGCATTGAAGCGGCGCGCCTGGCCCTGGCCTATCGGCATCAGTTCCACAAGGATTTTCTCATTGACCTGATCGGGTATCGGCGTTACGGCCACAACGAAGGCGACGAGCCGAGTTTCACCCAGCCGCTCATGTACCAAGCCATCGAGCGCCAGCCCACAGTTCGTGAGCAATGGGCCAACACGTTGCTCGAGCGCGGCTTGGTTGAAAAGGATTGGCCGAGCAAGTTGGTGGATCAATACATCGGTGAACTGAAGCGCGTGCTCGAATCGCTGCGCCCGGAAGTAGACCTGGTCGAACCACAACCCGTGCCGCCACCGGCTGGCGCGGCCCGCCAGGTCAAGACGGCTGTCCCGGTGGAGCGACTGCAAAAGCTGCACGACGCACTGTTGCACATGCCGGATGGCTTTACGCTCAATCCCAAGCTGGAACGCGCGCTGCGACGGCGTCGCCAAGCCGTGGACGCTGCGCGTCCCGACGAATTGACCATTGACTGGGCGCTGGCTGAGCAATTGGCTTTGGCCTCTATTCTGGAGGATGGCATTGCAATCCGAGTGACCGGTGAAGATGTCGAACGCGGCACGTTCGGCCAGCGCCACGCCGTTCTTCACGACGTGAGCACAGGCCAGACCTTTACGCCGCTGCAAGCCCTGCCCCAGGCCAGAGCTGCCTTTGACATCTATAACAGCCCGCTCACCGAGAACGCTGCGATTGGCTTTGAGTATGGTTACAATGTCCAGGAACCTAAACGGCTGGTGATCTGGGAAGCTCAGTACGGCGACTTTATCAACGGCGCCCAGGTGATGATTGACGAGTTTCTCACCGCGGCCCGCGCCAAATGGGGCCAGACACCTTCGCTCGTGCTGCTCTTGCCACACGGTTCGGAAGGGCAGGGGCCAGATCATTCCAGCGCTCGCCTGGAGCGCTTTTTAGAGTTGGCTGCTGAGACTAATTTGCGCATCGCCAACCCCACGACCGCGGCTCAATATTTTCACTTGCTGCGCCGGCAGGCCGCGCTTTTGGAGACGGACCCGTTGCCCCTCGTCGTGATGACGCCCAAGAGCCTCTTGCGCCATCCGCGTGCTGCTTCGTCGTTGCGCGATCTGGCCGAGGGCCATTGGCAGTCGGTGATAGATGATGCCCAAGCCCGTCAGCAGCCTGACCAAGTCCGCCGCCTGATTTTGTGCAACGGCAAGGTCTATTTTGATTTGAGTGAACAGCGAGACAAAAGCGGGGCTATTGCCATTGCTCGTGTTGAGCAGCTTTACCTCTTCCCGGTCGAGGAACTGCAAAGGGTGTTGGATGGCTATCCTCAGCTCAGAGAGGTGGTCTGGCTGCAAGAAGAGCCAGAGAATATGGGTGCGTGGACAACCATTCGGCGGCCGTTGGAAAACCTCATCGGGGGGCGTTGGCCTTTGCGCTACATTGGCCGGCCTGCCAACGCCAGCCCGGCGGAAGGCTCATCCACCAGGTACGCGGCCAACCAAAAGATCATGGTCGAGCGGGCCTACGACTTGCGTGCTGCGTGACGACACGCATCAGGAACAGGTATGGAGAAATGACAATGCCAATCAAAATCGTTGTCCCAGAGATGGGTGAATCTATCCTTGAGGCCACGGTGGCGCTTTGGTTGAAGCACGAGGGTGAACACGTTGCCGCCGGCGAGCCGGTGGTGGAACTGGAAACTGAAAAGGCCAATCTGCAAGTGGCCGCCGAGCACGCGGGTGTATTGGCGCGTATCGAGCGGAAAGAGGGTGAGGACGTCAAGATCGGCGATGTGCTGGGAGTGATTGAAGAGTCGCCGGAAAAGACGGTCGTAGCACCTGGGCCAACTCCAGAGACTGCTGAACCGGCTGGCAGCCGCGCCGACGAAATCAGCAAGGCGACCCCTGTGGCTAAACGCATGGCCGAGGAACAAGGCGTCAACCTGGGTCAGGTGCCCGCGAGCGGCCCCGGCGGCAAGGTAACCAAGCAAGACGTCCAGACTTTTTTGGAAACGCAAAAAGTGCAAGCGGCTCCGCTGCCGCCACCAGGGCCAATCACGCAGCAACCGGAGCCAGTTGTTCCCACCATCCCCGCGATGCCACAGCGGGAAGAACGAGTGCACATGTCCCGCCGCCGGCAAACCATTGCGCGCCGCCTGCTCGAGGCCACGCAGACAACCGCCATGCTCACCACCTTCAACGAAGTGGACATGGGCGCTGTGATGGACATTCGCGCCCGGCGCAAAGAGTCTTTTAAGGAGCAGCATGGCGTGGGGCTGGGGTTCATGTCGTTCTTTGTCAAAGCTACGCTTGGCGCGCTCAAAGCCTTTCCCCGCCTCAACGCCGAAATTCAGGGCGACGAGATTGTGCTCAAGCATTACTATGACATCGGCATCGCCGTCGGCGCGGCGGAGGGGCTGGTCGTGCCTGTGTTGCGGGAGGCCGACCGCATGTCCTTTGCCGAAATCGAACAGGCCATCAAGACGTTCGTCCAAAAGACAAAAGACAATACCCTGTCGCTGCAAGACCTGCGGGGCGGGACGTTTACCATCACCAACGGCGGCGTGTTTGGCTCGCTGCTCAGCACGCCTATCCTCAACCCACCGCAGGTCGGCATCTTGGGTCTGCACAAAATCGAAGAGCGCCCCATCGCGCTCAAGGGTCAAGTCGTCATCCGTCCGATGATGTACGTGGCGCTTAGCTACGATCACCGGATTGTGGATGGTCAGGAGGCGGTGCAGTTCCTGGTGCGGGTCAAAGAACTGATTGAAGATACCGAAGCACTATTGCTGGAGTGAGGCATCCGATGATACAGAATATGCGGGTCGAACGAGATTCTTTGGGCGAGGTGCAAGTGCCTGTCACAGCTTACTATGGCGCTCAGACGCAGCGGGCCGTGTTGAACTTTTCCATTTCGGGCATGAAGCCGTATCCGGCCTTTATCTGGAGCATGGCAACAATCAAGCGGGCTGCGGCTGAGGTCAACCGCGACCTGGGCCTGCTCGATCCACGCATTGCCGACGTTATTGTCGTTGCGGCCCAAGAGGCGATTGAGGGCAAGCACACTGACCAGTTTGTGGTGGATCCATTTCAGGCTGGCGCAGGCACATCGCACAACATGAACACCAACGAAGTCATCGCCAACCGCGCGATCGAGTTACTGGGCGGACGGCGCGGCGATTACGGCTGCGTCAGCCCCAACGATCACGTGAACATGGCCCAGTCCACCAACGATACGATCCCAACCGCCATCCGCCTGGGTTGCCTGTGGCGGCTGGATGAATTGCTGCGAGCGGTGAATGAGCTTGCTACGGCATTAGAGGAAAAGGCGCGCGAGTTTCACCCCATTGTCAAATCGGGGCGGACGCATTTGCAGGATGCTGTGCCCGTGCGCATGGGGCAAGAGTTCGGCGCGTATGCCAAGGCCATTGCTCGTGATGGCGAAAAGATCAAGCTCGCGGCGGAAGGGCTGCGACGGCTGGGCATTGGCGGGACGGCGACGGGCACCGGCCTCAACGCACACCCAGAATATCACGCGCGGATGGTCAATCGACTGTCCGAGTTGTGCGGCTTCTCACTAGCCGAATCCGACAACCTCTTCGAGTCTATGCAATCCATGGCCGATGCGGTGTTCTTTTCCGGCGCGCTGCGAACCCTGGCCCAAGACCTCATCCGTATCGCCAATGATTTTCGCTTGCTCGCGTCTGGACCGGCCACTGGGTTGGATGAGATTCGCTTGCCTGCCGTGCAGCCGGGTTCTTCAATCATGCCCGGCAAAGTCAACCCGGTGCTGGCCGAGATGCTGGATATGGTTTGCTTTCGCGTTCTGGGCAACGACCTGACGGTGACGTTGGCCGCACAGGCCGGGCAGCTCGAGCTAAATGTGATGATGCCCATCATCGCGCACAGCTTGTTCGAGATGATGCACATCCTCATCGGCGCGATCAATGCTTTCACGACCAAGTGCGTGCGCGGACTGGCGGCAAATCGGGAAAAAGCAGAAGGCTGGCTGGCCAAGAACGCGGTTCTGGTCACCGCGCTGAACCCCGTCATCGGCTATCTGAAAGGAGCCGAGGTGGCCAAGGAGGCGCTGGCGACCGGCAAGACGATTCGCCAAGTCGTTATTGCTAAAGGCTATCTCTCTGCCGATGAAGCCGACCGACTACTCGACGCTGCCAAGATGACACAGGGCGGCCTCCAGACGGGTGGAACAAGCGCCGGTTGAAATGAGCAAAAAATGAACCGCGCCGAGATTTTTATCTCTGGCTCATGAAACGGTCAAAAAACGAGTGAGAGGAAAGCAGTAGCGCCCCGGTGGAGGAAATCCGAGAAGCCCAAACGATATGGTGGGGAAAGGCGAGCTTCAGGACGTGTCCAAGATAGGAGCAAGTGGGCAAGTAGTTGCACTTGATATGAGCCCGGCCATGTTGGGCGTGGCTCGTGCTCTTCCGGCGCCGTTGGGCGCGACGATTAATTGGCAGGAAGCAAGTGCCATGGCGCTGCCCTTTCCAGAAGGCGTTTTTGACGTCGTGCTCTGTCAACATGGCTTGCCGTTTATTCCAGACCGTGTAGGTGCTGTGCGAGAGATGCATCGTGTCTTAGCGCCTGGTGGACGGGCTTTGGTGATTGTCTTGCAGGCGCTTGCGCAACATCCCGTTTTTGAGGCACTTGTGGAATCGGTAGCACGTCATCTTTCGCTGCCGCTATCTGCCGTCATGACCCCGTTTGCCTTGTGTGATGCTGACGAGCTGCGGACCTTGTTTACAGCGGCGGATTTTAAGCAGACGGACATTCTCGCTGAATCTATCACAGTTTGGTTCCCTGAACCAGAGCGTTTTGTGCAGCTTGCTGTGATCAGCTCGGCGGCAGCGGTACCAGCCTTTGCCCAACTGGAAGAGGTGGCGCGTACAGCGCTTTTCGAGGCTATACGCAGGGAAATTTGGTCTACTATTTGCAGATATCGCAACGCCAACTTTGTTACCTTTCCCATGTTCGCACACATTGTCGTGGCCGCCAAATAAGCGTTGCCTTGGAGGGCGCTCAACCATAGCTGATACATAATCCTTGAACTTTATGTGGTTGACAAAATTCGACCTTGACCAAAATAATTATGGTTGTTCACATTGATGGCCCTTGCAGCGAAGCATTGCCGCCAGAGGTTTTGCGCGGCATCGAGGAGTTTAATGCCGGTCAATATTTTGAGCAGCACGAGATATTGGAATTGGCGTGGCGGGCTGAATTGCGCCCGGTACGAAACCTTTATCGCGGCATTTTGCAAATCGGTGTGGCTTGCCTGCATTTGCAACGCGGCAATATGGTAGGTGCACTCAAGCTGCTTGACCGGGGCTGCTATTGGCTACAGTCTTTTCACCCCGTCTGCCAGGGAGTAGACGTTGAGCGATTGTTATCAGATGCCGACAAAATGCGGGAGGAGGTCAACCGTTTGGGGCTGGAGCAACTGGGCGATTTTGACCCTAACTTGTTCCCTCGTGTCCATTTGCTCAGTGCTTCATTATGACGAGAAAGAGCATTTTGGTTTTATCGCTCGCCCAGACGATGCCTATAGCATTTTATGTGTTTTTTGACAAATACCACACAAAAATGTTGTAACGTTTATACGCTGAGAAAGGAAGGAGAGAATGAATGAATATGTTCATCCCGAGGTGCTGGTGGACACAGCCTGGGTAGCCGAGCACTTGAATGACCATGATGTGCGCCTGGTAGAGAGCAATGAAGATGTCTTGCTCTACGATATCGGCCACATTCCAGGCGCAGTCAATATTGACTGGGTAGCCGATTTGAACAATCCGGTTGTGCGGGATTACCTTGACCGGGAGCACTTTGAGAAACTGGTTTCGGCCAATGGCATCGGCAATGATACAACAGTGGTTTTTTACGGTAACAAGAGCAACTGGTGGGCGACCTACACACTTTGGGTCTTTAAGCTGTTTGGTCACCGCGACGCTCGGATTATGGATGGTGGGCGCGCCAAGTGGGTTGACGAAAGGCGCACATTGAGCCAAGCGATTCCCCATTATCCTACGGCAGAGTATCATGCCAAGGAACGTGACGACCGCGTGATTCGCGCCTTTCGTGATCAGGTGCTTGAAAGTATCAAGATGGGCAAAAACCTGGCGTTGGTGGATGTGCGCAGCCCGCAAGAGTACACGGGCGAACTAACACATATGCCGGGCTATGCGCAAGAAGGCGCACTGCGAGGCGGGCACATCCCAACAGCCATTAACATTCCATGGGCCAAGGCCACCGAGGAAGACGGCACCTTCAAAAGCGCCAGCGCGCTGCGCCAGCTGTACGCCGATCACGGCGTAACGCCGGATAAAGACATCATCACCTACTGCCGCATCGGGGAGCGCAGCAGCCACACATGGTTTGTGTTGACGTATTTGCTCGGTTATCCCAAGGTGCGCAACTATGATGGGAGTTGGACTGAATGGGGCAACTTGGTGAACGCGCCAATTGAAAAGACGTATGAGGGTTAGGGGGCAGTGTTCAGGTGGATCGCCAAGAGATTGTTGACTATTTGCTTGACCATTACCAGAGGCCACGCTATCGAGGCGCTCTCGAAAAGGCCGACGTCATCATGCCTGGAGGCAACCCTGGCTGCGGCGACGTGATAACGATCTACCTCAAGATAGACGAAGCAGGCCGGCAGATCGCAGAAATGATATTTGAGGGCCATGGCTGCACCGTCAGCCAAGTGGCGGCTTCTATCCTCGCTGAAACAATGCGAGGCGCTCTACTGACCCAGGCAGAGGAAATGAATTTTAGTGATATGATGGATATGTTAGGCCGTGAGGTGGTTAGGAGCCGCCCACAGTGCGCCACACTTGCCCTGAGCACGCTCAAGAACGCTATCAGGCACTATCATGTTATTCAGACCAAAACACAGATTCAAAAAAAGAGAGAGGAAGGAGAACAAGAATGGAAAGCTTGGCCCAGATGAAATGTATCGCCTGCCGCGGCGGCGAGCCAACCCTCACAGATGAGGAGATCGCCAGGTTGCTTTCCCAGGTGCCTGACTGGCAGGTCGTAGAACAAGATGGCATCAAACGCCTGGAACGTCGCTTCAAATGCCGCAACTTTGTCCAGGCATTGGCATTCACAAACAAAGTGGGTGAATTGGCGGAAGCTGAGGGACACCATCCAGCGATTTTGACCGAGTGGGGTAAGGTGACAGTTACGTGGTGGACGCACAAAATCAAAGGTTTGCACCAGAACGATTTTATTGCGGCGGCAAAAACGGACCAGTTGTATTCGTTGGGTTAGTAGACTCTTGGAGGCCCCACGTAGGGCAGGTTGCCAAGTTTTCACCAACCGTCTTCTTCACTGTGGTCGGCTTGGCTCTCAGTGCGTAGACGGCGGTTGGAATAAAGTTGGTATCGCAGGTCAGGACAGTGTTCAGATGACAAAAATCAAGGGACATTTCGGCACTGCAGGAGTGCCGGATGATCAAAGCAATCAATCCATTGTGTCAGTCGTTGCCAATGTAGAGGTCATGCGCAAGGTGCGCAGTTTGTTTGCCAGCGGTGTGGCGGTTGTGACAACAGCGCGAGAAAACCATCTGCATGGTATAACCGTCAGTGCTTTTACTGCGGTGTCGCTTGATCCCCCTCTAGTCTTGATTTGCATTGCTAACGAAGCTGCCTCGCGCGAGATGATTGCTGAGAGCAAGCTTTTCGCGGTCAATATTCTGAGCGATGAGCAGGAATTCCTGTCAGAGCGATTTGCTGCTCGTGCGCCGCTTGTCAACGAGAGCTTTGAGGGTGTGCCATATCATGTGGAGGTGACGGGGTCCCCAATTCTGGAAGGGGTGGTTGCCTGGTACGATTGTCACTTGGAGGCAGTTCACGCAGCTGGAGACCATACTATTTTTGTTGGTAAAGTGGCAGCAATTGGGATTGGAGATAACAGTCGCCAACCACTGATTTACTTTGCACGGCAGTATAACCGCCTACTAGGCTGAAAGTGGTCACCGCCATTTCAAGTCCGGCAGCCCGTCCTGCTTGCACTTAGGGTGGCAGCCTGCGGCCTGCACATCTGTGCCTGCGCACAAGTGCAGGCAGGCCAGCACAGGTGACTCGCGCTTGGCCACAGAGGGCCTTTGGCTCCAGGCCAGTGGACAGGCCCACGTCTCTGGTTAAAACTGGGTGCAAGCACATAATTCGTTACGATGTCAAATCTTTTTAAAAGTTGGTGCAACAGTCCGATTTCTCAAATGAAGTCAGCGCGAAGAAAGCGTATTCTTTACCGCTGACATTTTACCTCTTGGCACTGTACAGTATTTTTATGCTGAACATTTCCCACAAGCCGACGGGTGAGACATTTGGAACAAGACACAGGCTGATGGTGATTGAGCCACCAATGTGGATGATGATGGAACAGAGAATCTCACGCCACGTTTTTCCAGCAGTTTAAAACAAAAAGTCCGGCCTCTACAAGCCAGGGCTTTTTGTTCCAGCATAAATTACTTTCCAGGCACTTTTTATCTTTGCCTCACTCCATCGAGTATCTCCATGAACATTCGTCGAGACTCATTCCCTTCCTACTGTGCCAATTCATTGATGTCTTTGAACTCGCGTGGCAAGGGGATAATCAACAAGTGCGGCAAGGTTTCTATCCATCTTCTCACTGCCTCCCAGCCTGCTTCGTCGTTGTGCGGCACGGCCGCGACGCGCGGCAGCGTGCGCAGCAGTGTTACGTGTTCTTCATTGCACTGCTTTACTTGATCAGACTGTCCAGCGCACCAAGTCGGCGTCCACGCGCGCCAAGTCTAACAGGCGCATTCCTACTATTTGCCAGTTTGCTCCTGGTTCTTGGCTCCGCGCCAACGACTTGGCAAAGGCTTTAGCATTTTCTTTCCAGCCACCCCGGGCAAAGCCGAGATAATAAACGGTCCACTTGCCTTTCTTAGGCACTAGGTCCGGCGTCTTGGCAACCAATTCTTGCAACACGTCGCTTTCCATTGACTTGGTGCTCCACTTGCACTCGCCTAGGATCAAGGTTTTTTCCATCGTGTTGATGCCTACCACGTCCACCTGTGTCTTGCGTGTCCACGTGCTGCCTACCTGATCAGGCGCGAACGGCAGATCACCCAAGGCAGCCGCGCGCAGTAGCCACTCGCGGCACAACTCTTCCCAAGTGTAGGTGCCGATATAGTCCAGCAGATGCTTTTTGATTTCGGCCAAGGCTTGCTCCTGCACGCCCAAAGCCAGTTGCGCCTGGCGCGTGGCCAGGAAGCGGTAATAGAAACGCAGATACGGGTCGGTAATATGATAGCGGCCCAGGCGCGAAGACTCGTCGGCTGTCACTGGCACACGCCGCTCGATAAAGCCGGCGTCGCGCAGCACGCTCAAGTATTTGGACACATGCCCCTGCGGCAGCCCGACACGCCCGACAATCTCTTTTTGCTCGCGTGCGCCGTGCGCGATGGCGCGCAGGATCGCCACATAGTTATTGGGGTCGGTGACAAAATCTTGCAGCAGCAATCGAGGCTCTTCTTGCATCAGGTTGTTGGCCGTCAGTAGTTGGTGGCGGATATTTTCGGACAGCGTGGCTTTGGGATTCAGGCGCTCCCAGTAAGCCGGGATACCGCCAAAGATGGCATAAATCGCCACGCGCTCGGCGGCATCGTACTTGGGGAAGAACGAGCGGGTAATGCCAAAGGACAAGGGCTGAAGCCGCAGGTGGGCCGTGGCGCGGCCGTAAAGCGGCGCCTGGTAAGCCAGCACTTGCCGCTGCATCATACCGAGGTGCGAGCCGGACAAAACCAGAAACAGATTGGCTTGTTTGAGCGAGTGATCCCAGGCATTTTGAATGATCCCGGCAATCCCAGGCTCGGCTTCAAGCAAATAGGTGAATTCGTCAACAAATAACGCCAGCCGCTCCGTTTGAGCCAGGTGCGCAACCTGCTGCCAGGCCTGGGGCCAGTTGGCATAGGTAAAATCATCAGGCGCAGGTTCTTGATTGGCAAAATTGTAGAGAGCCTGAGAGAAGGAGCGCAATTGGTCCAAAGCGGAAGTCGGTTCTGCTACCCAGTAGAGCGCGCGGTGGCCGGTGCGCTTCATCCAGTGAGTAAGCAGGCGGGTCTTGCCCACGCGCCGCCGCCCGTAGAGAATCATCAGCGCGGCAGGCGAGGCCGCCCATAATTCATTCAACAAGTTTAGCTCGGTGCGCCGCCCCTTGAATTCTGCGGTTGGCATAATATACACCTCCAGTATAATACTTTGGATGTATAATAGCTCAGAGAGCATTGTCTGTCAAGTGCGCCTTTGGTTGAGTCGAGTTGCACGAAATAGCCCTCTGATGATAAAATGGAAAGGCGTTTGTTCTGCAAACGCGACACAAGTTTTTTGATTGGTTTGCTTCCGGTAACAGTTGTACTCAGAGGTTGTTTAGGGCTATAAACACAGTGGTTTTGGAACGACCATTGCGCACATGGATAGGTTAAAACAACTGAGCACATGGGTACTCAAATCGGGGTATCCATGTGCTCAAAATGGGGTTATCTTGATCACACGGTTGACATCCGTGAGGTCGTAGGTTCGAGCCCTATACCGCCCATTAAAACCGCACACTCGGTGTACCTCGGAGCACACGGGTGGCTAAAAATGCCAGCCGTGTGCTCTACGGTTTAAATGTCCCAACCAACCCGGCTCATCCTCGGTATACCTCAGACCACACGGTCGTTATCCGTGTGGTCGCAGGTTCGAGCCCTATACCGCCTATTAAAACCACACACTCGGCGTACCTCGGTGCACACGGATAGCCCAAAGTGAGTAGCCGTGTGCTCTCTGTTTTAAATGTCCCACTCGATTCACCTTACCATAGAGCACACGGTCGTTATCCGTGTGGTCGCAAGTTCGAGCCTTATACCGCCTATTAAAACCACACACTCGGCGTACCTCGGTGCACACGGATAGCCCAAAATGGGTAGCCGTGTGCTCTACGGTTAGGGAACCTCGATTTCCCTTGATCAACTGGAGATCACACGGTTTGTCTCCTCGCTGGCAGCAAAAACGCTCTTTCCAACTCATTCGGCACAGGCTGGCGTCTTTTCAAAGTTTCTACCCATCCCATGATAGGTGCTGGATAGGGCCAACTTTGGTTACACAAACGGTAGCATATGTGGTGACTGGTACTTGACCCCATTGATAAGACGGATAAAATTACGGAGAGAAATTAACAACTGACGAGACCCGTGATGGGTGCGCACAACATAGGCACTGGAACAATCAAGGCAGCTATGAGAAGTATGGATGAGATTGATCGGTTGGTGGCAGAAGCGGAAGGCGAATTAGCCAGGCTCAATATTCGCAGGGCAGAGTTGTTGTCTCAAATCGCTGCGCTTCAGCAAGAAAAGTCCACCTCCCTTCAAACGTCGGAAGCTCCATTACAACTGGACGCTTTGCCATCCGTTACAAATCAGTCTCCCCAGGAAGCGAAAATCGCCCTCTTCCGCAGCCTATTTCGAGGGCGCGAAGATGTCTACCCCAAAAGATTCGAGAGCCTGAAAACTGGCAAACAGGGATATCAACCTGTTTGTCACAATGAGTGGGCCAGTGGGATTTGCGAAAAGCCCAAGATTCGGTGCGATAATTGCGCGCATCGCCAGCTTTTGCCCGTCACGGATGATGTTGTGCGAAACCATCTTCTGGGGATGGAGCCCAATTCAGGCCGCGACTTTACCATTGGCGTTTATCCCATGCTGCCGGACGAGACGTGCTGGTTCCTGGCAGCCGACTTTGACAAGGCTTCCTGGCAGCAAGATGCAAGGGGTTTCTGGGAAACGTGCAAGCTTTTCAATGTACCCGCAGCATTGGAAAGATCGCGTTCGGGGAATGGAGGCCACATCTGGATATTCTTTTCTGAACCTGTCCCCGCGGCTCTGGCGCGCAAAATGGGTGCTTTCCTTCTGACCCAAACAATGGAGCATCGGCCCGAGATCGGCTTAGATTCCTATGATCGCTTTTTCCCCAGCCAGGACACACTTCCCACCGGCGGCTTTGGCAACCTGATTGCCCTGCCTCTCCAAAAGAAGCCACGCGAGAATGGCAATAGCCTTTTTCTGGATAAAGACCTTGCCCCGTATCACGACCAATGGGCTTTTCTGTCATCACTTTGCCGCATGAACCGCCGAGAGGTCGAAACGGTTGTTGGCGAGGCAGAGCGACAAGGCGAATTCTTGGGAATCCGTCTTCCTGTTACTGATGAACATGACGATCAGCCCTGGACTGCGCCACCTTCAAGACGGCACAAGGAACTACCGATCACCGGCCCACTGCCAGAGCAAATTGACCTGGTACTTGGCAATCAAATCTATATCCCCAAAGCAGACATCTCACCCTCGTTTCGCAATCGTCTGATCCGCCTGGCAGCTTTTCAAAATCCAGAGTTCTATCAGGCCCAAGCAATGCGCCTGTCAACGTTCGGCAAACCACGTATCATTAGCTGCTGTGAAGATTTCCCTCATCACCTGGGATTGCCGCGTGGCTGTCTCGACGAGTTACTCGATCTATTTCAATCTCTCAAGGTCAAAGTGACACTCACAGATCAGCGTTTTGCTGGTGCTCCACTCGAACTCCAATTTCGGGGAAGCTTACGGACAGAACAACAACAAGCCGCCGACGCCTTGTTGCAGCACGAGACAGGCGTCTTGTCTGCTTCGACTGCGTTTGGCAAAACCGTTGTGGCCGCTTATTTGATTGCTCAGCGCCAAGTGAATACGCTGGTCGTGGTTCATCGCCGCCAGCTGCTCGACCAGTGGGTTGGGGCATTGAGTCAATTTCTCGGCCTCGCGCCAAAAGAGATCGGACAGGTTGGAGGCGGCAAACACAAACCGACCGGGAAAATAGATGTTGCGATGGTTCAAAGCCTGAGTCACAAAGGTGTCGTTGATGACCTCGTTGGCGGGTATGGTCACATAGTCATTGACGAATGTCATCACATCTCTGCTGTCAGTTTTGAGCAAGTGGTCCGGCAGAGCAAGGCCAGATACATAACCGGTTTGTCGGCCACTGTGGTGAGGAAAGATGGGCACCATCCGATCATTTTCATGCAATGTGGCCCCATCCGTCATCGAGTGGATGATCGAAAACAGGCCAAGAAGCGGCCTTTTGACCACAAGGTCATCATTCGTCCAACTACCTTTCGCCTCCCACCTCACTTGCAGAACGTGACGGTGCAATCTATTCAGGACGTGTATGCATTGCTTGCCCGAGATGATGAACGCAACCGTCTCATTGTTGAAGATGTGATGGCTGCCGTGGAGGCCAAACGAGTTCCAGTCCTGCTGACCGAGCGGCGGGAGCATCTGGATTTGCTCGCTGGTCTGCTTTCCCAGCGAATTCAGAATGTTATTGTGATGACAGGTGGTATGGGCAAAAAACAACGCCAGCGACTAGCGGAACAAATCGTCAGTATTCCCACGGATCAGCCACGTGTGATTGTCGCCACCGGGCGTTACTTGGGTGAGGGATTTGACGATGAGCGGCTCGACACTCTATTTCTGACTCTGCCAATCTCTTGGCGCGGGACTCTGACGCAGTATGCAGGGCGGCTACACCGGCTGAACGCAGCCAAGAAGGAAGTGATCATTTACGATTACGTGGATTTCAAAGTACCCGTGTTGGCAAAGATGCATGCAAGACGGCGCACCGGATACAAAGCCATCGGCTACGAGATTGTCTTGCCAGAGAAAAAGAGTCAGGCGGTTCAACTTTCGCTGGGGGATTTATGAGCTTGTTCCTGGACAGAATAACCACTTGTACAAGTTGTCAGGCAACCAGCTTTCTGGTCGCCCTTAGAATCTCTTGGGTAGGGTAGCCCATGATGGTTCTGGTGCGCCCTGACTCCCTTTCCGAGACAACAAACAGCCCACCTTCGATCTGATAGTCCGAGTTCCATTCAATAGCAAACTGGGCTTGCGTTTCTGTTACGACAAATGGCTGTCTGTCTCCATCTCTTGCCAGGCAGAGCGCCAGGCCATCTTGTGGATCGAGCATCCATGCGTCGCCCATGAGCGATTCCGGGCCTCGCTCGATTTTAGAGCCGATAGGTGGCGCGTGTTCATGCCAATGCTCTCGGCAAAGGCCTATAGTTTTGTGCTTTGGCGCTTGGTTTGTCTGGCCAGGCGCGCCGGAGGGCAGCTTTGAGTTTGGTCAATTCTGGGTCTGGCATAGTGGTTACTCCAAATAAAGTGTTCACCATTCACCGATTAGCCCAATATACCGCAAACTCCTTCACCGGGCCATAGTTCGGATCAGTCTCCGGCGTGACTTCCAGGTCGCATAGGGGCAAGTCTAAAGTCTTGCGTCCCTGACGGGCCTCCACTATGACACCATATACATCGCCTGGATCAAAGTCTATCAACTCTAGCACTCTTACTCGCTTGCCATCACCTTCAATATAGATGGCTTCAAATGGAAAGGTTAGGTGCGCTTTGAGCCAGCTCATCCATTTGCGTTTTTTCCACTCTCTGAATTTGGCGTTCCATTCTCCTTCAGTGTCAAAATCCCATTGATAATCCTTATCCATTAGACATTTTGCTCCTTGAGTGGCGTTATCAAGCCTTGCTCTACATCTTTGGGAACTGGAACCCGTGCCACGATCTGCGGCCATAATTCGATGGGTGGGGCGGCGATCAGGCGTTTGGCAAGCTTGATGGTTTTCAAATCATCGTGCAAGTAAGGTCTCTGACCGCAGTGCAGCGCGTCACAACTCTGGCGGATGCCCGGCCCGCACAGTTTCCAGGGACAGGTGCGCCCAAGATAATTGCCCTGCGGGTCTGCTAAGAAAATATCGCCGCCGCGATTCAATTGTTGAGCGTGGCCGGCCAGCCTGCGCCCCAGTTTTGCCAGCGGCTCAATGTCTGCCTCTTCTGTCACTGTTACCAGTACATCGGCATCCTTCGGGTCAGGCTCAGCGGTTGTCAAAGAGCCGATCAATGCAATGCGCGTCACGCCTGGTAGTTGGCTGGCCGCGCGCACAAAATTCAATACCCCGGTGATGAGATGCGCTCGAATAGGCGGTGGTGGGGGTGGCTCTGGTTCTGTATAGATTGGCTCAATTCCCTGTGACTCTAACCA
Organism: Thermoflexales bacterium; assembly: GCA_041740315.1. Classification (GTDB taxonomy): domain Bacteria; phylum Chloroflexota; class Anaerolineae; order Fen-1058; family Fen-1058; genus JBGSMF01. The sequence goes on along the minus strand of JBGSMF010000093.1, from coordinate 21,086 downwards.
GTCCAGCACCCGCCGCCGCGTGCATTCATCTTGGAATTTGAACCAGCGTTCCCGCTCGCGGTGATCTTCTGCCAGCACATCCTTAAAGTAGCGAAAAGCGCCCCTGCCACTGATGGCGTTCCACAGGCGATCTTGCAAAGATTGCTTTTGAACTGTGGCAAAGTCTTGCATATCTTTGTAAGCCTGGTGCGAATCCGCTTCAGGAATGCGGATGTAGCGAGTGCCATAACCTGCCTCGACCTGATCGGCTAACAACAACTCGTTCTTTTCCCAATCGGGCAAATCGCGTTGTTGTATGGCTGCCTGCCAGTCAGTTTGATCTGCACCTTCGTCATCAAGCTCCTGGTACAAATCCTCCAATGCCTGGCGCGTATCGCTCGTAATCGAAACCACCCGGCCGGTTTCCAGGTCGAGATAATGATTGACTTCCCATGAGGTGTCTTGTTCAAAAGCTGCCTCCAACTCGCGCAGGTCTAGTTCAAGTTTTCGCTTTGGAGTTGCTGGGGCCGCCATTGTTCCTCCTTTGTAACTACTCAGCAGCCTGAGCGGCGCGCCGCGCTCCTGCGCCGGCGTTTCCCTCCGCTCAGGCTGCGCGGCGCGTAGTCGAAGGGTGCAGGCTGAGTAGTTACCCTCCTTTTGCACTTGCCTGACCGGTAGAGCCGCTTCGATCTACGATTTGCGCTGAATTCAGGTAAAAGTGTTGGATGTAAACAATCATCGCTGTATCAATCTCGCCGCCGCCTGCATAGCAAGAATACTAGAGTATGAAGTGAATGTCAAACATCGCCTCCCTTACCTCTGCCCGAAGCTCGCCGGACTTGCCGGTGGAGCAGGTGTCCACAATGCTCATGCAGATAGCCAAGGCGAGTTGTGATATAATGATGGCAGGAGGCGAACACGGGCAAGGTGATGCAATTCGGCGACGTGTTGGAAGCGGCAGATGACCTGACGCTTGATGACCAGGAAGAATTGGTAGCCATTTTGCGCAGGCGTATTGTCGAGCACCGAAGAGAGAAACTGACAGCAGAAATCCAGACAGCTTGCCAAGAGTTTGTGGAAGGCGGGTGCCGTCCGGTCACGCCAGACGAGTTGATGGCCGAGGTATTGGCGTGAAGCGTGCGTTGCTGCGCAACACGTCGTTTGTGCGCGCTGCGAAAAGGACGATTTGCGCGATTTTTGAAGAATTGGAGATGGATGATGTCAACAGAAGCATTGACCTTGACTGTTCCTGCTTCACTGGCCCAGGAACTGGAACGAGCTAGCCAGGAATTCATTGTAGAGGTTTTGGAACGCGGCCTGCAGCAATTAAAGATTGAACGCGCCCTTGATCAGTACGCGCGTGGCGGAATATCTTTTGGTGCAGCGGCACATCAAGCCGGTATACCGCAATCCGATCTATCGCGGTATGCTTATGCGCGTGGCATGGAGCCACCTTTTAGCTCCGAGACATTTGTAGAAGAACTGAGTTGAGCCTATGCCAACCGTGTTGTGCAATGCCGGCCCACTCATGGCGCTTGGCAAGCTGAATCGGCTGGACCTTTTGGCTGAGCTGTATGGCGAGGTACAGATCACTCGTGCTGTCTACTATGAAGTCGTAGCGCAGGGACTCGTGCGCGGCGCGCCCGATGCGCTTACTGTACAGTTATTCTGGCAACGCCAACAGTGGCCAATTGTAGATGTCCCACCAACCGTGCTGTCAGCGTACAAACCGCCCGTGACACTCGACCCAGGCGAAACCGAAGTGCTGGCTTTAATGGGTAGCCATGTGCTCTCTGGTTTAAATGCCCCAACCAACCCGGCTCATCCTCAGTATACCTCAGAGCACACGGTCGTTATCCGTGTGGTCGTGGGTTCATATCCTATCGCACCCATTAAAACCACACACTCGGCATACCTCGGTGCACACGGATAGCCCAAAATGGGTAGCCGTGTGCACTACGGTTAGGGAACCTCGATTTCCCTTGATCAACTGGAGAGCACACGGTTGGTCTCCTCTCCGGGGACAAAAAAACGCCCTTTCTCACATTCGGCACAAACTGGCGTTTTTTCGGAACAAGTTTCCAAAGAGGAGAGCACATGGCTAGCAAACTCGAGCTATCTCAGGCGGTCGAGGGTTTATTGTTCTACAAGACTGCTACTGGCAAAAGCCCCTGTACTATTGCTGATTACCGTACTGGCTTCAAAAAGCGGTAGTGTCCCTGTAACGGGTCCAAGGCCATTTTTCATACGGGAAAATCAGGGCACGGACCTGATAAAGGGACACCACCAACATTTGCAATGTGGGCCGAACTCCGCTTGTGTCCCGCACCAGGTAACAGCCGCGCAAAGTGCTCATCCTTCTTCCTCGTGTTCCGGCAACTCTGCTGGGCTTTCAGCAACCAGCGCATAGACCCTACTATCAGGCCCAATCGTAATTGCTCAGCCTACCCTCCCGCAGGTTACAAAATTGGCTGCCTGGGCGGGCCGGCGATCCTGGTCAAGTGTCCATGCACATCCAAAAACATTCAAACCTGCGGGAGGGTGAGCAGTTACGCCCAATCAACAAATTGCAATAGCGCTCGAGCTGGTAGCTTTTGCCATCGTACTGCCCAATCTCGATAAAGCCGGTTGCCGCTTTGCCCTGCGGCGCCGGCTGAAAGAGTGATTTGAACAACTCTGCTTGGGGATTCCAGGCGTTCACATCGGGGGGCAGCGGCAAAACCATAAAGAGGCCAAGCTGCCCATCTGGTCCCGTTGCCTGGATGGCGGTCAACTCTTTTACAGCGGTGAGCCGCCACAAACGATAGTCTTGAGTGGACGCAAAGGAATGCGTCTCTTTGTCCCAGTAAGCGCCTGGCAGCCATTCAAGCGCGTGTTGGCGGGCCATCGCCTGAGCAGTGTCCAGGTCGGGCGCGGCCAGGTAAAAGGGTTGTGTGTATTCGTGCTCGCCGTCGCGCACGCACAGCGCGGCAAGATACAATTGGTTCAGTTGACTCATAGGCTTCTCCTATTAAAAATGAGGCGGACAGTGTGTTGACTGTCCACCAGTGAAAAACAATAGTTGCGTGATGATGGAAGCAATGATAGAATCTCAGGTGAGGGCCTTTGGCAATGTGCTTTATGAGCAAAGAGGGACTATGGCAAGGAATATCGTCATCACAAAACCTGATTTGACCGCACAAGAGATCATATTGTTGCGCCGCTATCTCACCGAATCGCACCAATTTTCAGGCGCAGAATGGCGCGGACTGCGCCGGGCGGTTGATAAACTGGCGAACTGCGAAGTACAATTTGGCGCTCAGCGTTACCGCTTTGCCCAGTTCTACCGCGCGTTTATCAATGGCACGTATGCTTATCCTTTTATTGCGGAACTGGCGCAACTTGCGGATGTAGAACAGTCTGGCTTACAATTGCAGGCTCGTGTGGCGCGCCAGGTTTGGGAATGGTTATTGCTCAACGGCATCCGACCAGGCCAAACGCCTCACGCTGAATACCTGGTGATATTTTGTTTGTATCAGTGGGGATCGTTCGCGCGCGGCTACATCTTTGAAGTCGCCGTTTTACAAGACTTGCAGCGTGCGGGTATTGCCATGTCCCCTCACGACCCAAGCCGCGAACGCTTCGCGCCTTACGATTTGAGCATCCCCGGACTGGGTTATGGCGATATCAAGACATCTGGGTATTTCCTGGATGATTTGACAGCCGACGCACCTACGGCTGACTTTTATATTACACGGCTCTACGCGCCTCAATTGCAGCGGTATCAACGCATAGTCTTTGTAATGCCCCGCGCGTGGCAGCGTATCCAGGCCAGCGATGAACAGAATAGGGAAATCGAAGTGGCTTCTCTCTCGGAGGCGGCGCAGTGCTTGCCCCGCGTGACCAGGGTAGAGATAGCGCGCCGGGCTTGGATTGTGGTAGAATATGAGGTGTGGAAGCGTATCTTGCTTCAAAAGCCAGAGGAGGGTAAGCTGTGAGTCAAGTATTGGACAATTTAGAGGCGAAGGAATTTGACCGGCTGATGGGCCAGTTTATCGAACGCGAGGACCCGAACGCGATTTCTTTCGCGGCTTTGGATGAAGCCACGCGCCAGCAGTTGGAACAAGTGACCACCACGCAGGTTGAACTCACCGGCACAGTTCGGGATGGACAGATTACGTTTGATCCCCCCGCTGACGCGCCCATTATTGCTCATGGTAACGAGCTTGTCATTGGCGGTTTGCACCTGGTAGTGCATCTGCGCCCAGGATAAACCGCTGGCCTGCATCGCCGCCAGCTTGCCATTGGCGTGTATTCACGCCGCACATGTTTGTTCGTCCCTCGTTGATTTCAAACTGCTTCCCGCCACACCATGCCGCGTCCGGCCAGGGGCAACTTGCGCGTTGGGCCATCGCCGATCTTGTAGTGCAGTGAGCGCGTATCGGCCTTGATAACCGTAGCGCGCAACCAGCCGATGGCACGTCTCTGGTCTATCTCGACAATTTCTGGAATGCGACTTTACGCATAAAAATGTCATTTGACACGCTTATGCTTCCAGCGAAATAGTGCGTTTTAGGTATGACCATTTGCTGGTGATAGGGGCTGCCTTCAAATGATCGATTCAATTCTGACTCATTCGGATAACCCCAACTCATGGAGAGCTTCGTGCCAAGCGATACGCAACTCAGATTTCCAAAAACGGATCGGTTTCGAAAGCCATGAAGAAACTCGAGCCAGTGAAGGGTATGAACCATTCTGCCACACCTCAAATGTAGCTTGTCGTATCTCAGCTCGACGCTGTTCCATCTTTTGGGCTGATCTCACTTTTTCATCAGCCAAATATCTGGCTGAGATGCACTGGCAGAGTTCTGGAAAAAATTTGCGAAGCCTATCATAAGAATATCCAAAACGCCGTGCGACTTCCCGCAAAGATGGGGCTGGTTTTTCTTCATCAGCCAGGACAGCCTCCAATTTGCACTGAATGTCCTGTTTTTCAACCTGTTGATAGGCCTGATCCTGCTCCACGATAGCCCGGCACAAATCTGGAAAATGGTGACAAAGCATTGCCTCTGTCTGCTCAAGCTGGCGAGCCACCACATGCAATGATGGTGGCGGCACTTGATTGCTGGTCAGGCTGGCTTGTAGTTCGTGTTGGATGTGTCGTTTTTCAGCTTCTTGGTAATCTTTGCGTCGCTGTACGATGGCTTGGCACAAATCTGGGAAACGGTTACTGAGGGTTGTGCTGCTACTCCCAAGGCGGCAGGCTACCTCTCGTAATGGTGGTGGGGGCACTTCGTTACTGGCCAGGATGGCTTCCAATTTGTGTTGGGTATGGAGTTTCTCAGCTTCTTGGTAAGTTCGACTGCGCTGCACAATGGCCTGAGACAAATCTGGGAAATGGCGGCAAAGGGTTGAGCTATCACTCCCAAGCCGACGAGCCACATCGCGTAATGTTGGGGGTGGCATTTCATCAGCGGCCACGGTGGTTTCCAATTGCTGCCGTAGTTGCAGCATTTTGATCTCTAGCTCAGCCGGGGATTGTTTTTTGACTGTTTTCTGTTGATCCGCAACACAGTCCTGAGAACTGGGCTTTGTCTTACGGACTCGACGTTGGGCTAGGGTTGCCCGGTACAAGTCCGGGAAAAGATATCTCAGTCGCAGTACCGGTTGTTCAAGTTGTTGCGCCACTTCACGCATCGAAGGCGGCGATCCCCCGTGGTTGACCAGAAGAGCTTCCCAGGCATGTTGGAGCCTTGACTTTTCGCTCTCTTGATAGGCCCGCCGCCGTGCCACAATCGCGTCGCACAGTTCTGGAAAATGGCGAAGGAATTTTTCAGATCGTTCAAGTCGCCGGGTAACCTCGTCCAGAGTTGGGGGTGGGGTTTCGTTGGTGTCCAAAACAGCCTCCAAGCCGCGTCTGACACGCAGTTTTTCGGCCTCGTAGTAGGCGCGCTGGCGCTCAGTGAGCGTGCGACACAATTCTGGAAAACAGCGATACAACCATCCGTCAGTCCGGTCGAGTCGTTGCGCGATCTCACCTAGCGTGGGAGGTGGGTTCTCGTTGGCGTTCAGAATGGCTTCAAATTCATCTCTCATGCGTTGTTGTTCAGCCTCGGAATAGACGCGCTGGCGTTGGGTAAGCGTGTGGCACAATTCTGGAAAGTGGCTATACAGAAAGTCTTCAGACCGTTCCAGTTGTTGCGCAACCTCCCTCATCGTTGGGGGCGGATTCTCGTTAGCCTCCACAACAGCCTCCAACTCGCGCTGGGTGCGCTGTTTTTCGGCCTTATGATAGGCGCGACGACGCTCCCTGATGGCACAACACAATTCTGGAAAGTGGCGGCGCAGGAAATGTTCAGATTGGCCGAGTTGTTGCGCCAACTCCTTTAGCAGCGGGAGCGGATCCTGCTCAGTATTCAGGATCGCTTCCAACGCGCGTTGAACGCGCCGTTTATCGGCTTGATAATAGGCTTGTTGGCGCTCAACGATCACATCGCACAACTCCGGAAAATGTTGCTGAAGCGTATGAGCGGAGCGCTTCACCCTGCGGGCCACCTCATTCAACGATGGAGGTGGTTTTTCGTCAGTGACCGAAATCGCGGTTAGAATCTGCTGAATTTCTACACTATCGAGGGGTTGGGATGGGGCATCGAATTCAGCACGGATTCTCTGCACCCAGCTTATGTCACTCTGGCCGTCCGGTTTGATTATTTCTGGATCAACCAAGGTGTGAAAGGGAGATAGATTCAGCCGCCAACAGCTATCCAGCCATAAATCAAATCTCAACGTGTCGGTCTTTCTCAGGTAGGAATTCAGCCGGTTATGAGGTAGGCCAACACTGCAAGCAAGGCTCTCGGCACTCTCAGTCGGTCTGGATTCCAGATAGGCCGCCATGACTTGTGCGACTCTTTCCTTTGACAACGATGCGGTCAAAGACGGTGTCGCCGCCAGTATCTCCCCAGTAGCTTTTGCCTGCCAAATGGCTTGCTCCAGCTTGGCCTGGCCTAAAGTCACCGCGTCCGGTGTGGGCGATGCTGAACCGAGCCAGCAATGACACCGAGGGCAATAACCTATCTCATTTCTCGCTGCCAAGAACGGCACAGAGGCTTGACAAGCCTGATTAGGACATCGCACATGGAGAGGCTGATTGTGGTGTGGACAAACAGTGATGGCTTGCAAGGCCCAGAGCAATGGAGTGTATACACGCTGTCCGGCTTGGCGCCATTCATGATAGCAAAGGGGGCACCAAGCCTGAACTGAGCGCATCAAACAGCAGATTGACAAGACCGTATTGAAAATCCACATGGTCAGAAAGGATAACTCGTTTCTTCCCGTTAGTTTTTCCAAAGCAAATATCGCTCTGGCGGTCCATGGGCTGATTCCGTTCAATACATGGCTCTTGCGAGAAAATACAAACTTTACAGCTTCTGGTGTGTATTGCTGATCGAGTAAGGGTGCAATTTCATGGGTGACCAACTTGCCCAGAGGAAGTGCATGAGCATGGGCCAACCGGGTCAGGTAGCTGGTCAAACTCTCTACGTACATTGTTCCGATCCCAATCGGCTCAAGGTGGTACAGACGGCTATGTGGAGCGGGTATGGGCTGTGTCAAATCCCATAGTTCACATACGGTTAGTTCTTCCCTTGCCATGCTCATTCTCCGACTTTATCTCGTTCCGGTTTACGCTGCCCCACATAACCTTTCCGACTCTTGGGGAGTGCGGATTCCGGCTGGTGTTTATCCCTCTCGGGCTGTGTTTGGTTGGCTCTCATCAAAAAGGCACGGAGTTCACTATGTTGCCCTTTCTCAATCTCATAGTTCAATCGCTTCTCGCCTTCCTCAAGTTCCTGCGCCATGCTGACCCATTCGCGCGTCGGCTCGGCGCATTTTTCCAGATGTGCGCGTGTTAGAATTCCCCCTTCTTCTTGTAAAGCTTCGCCCAACGCTCGATTGAGCCAATCCTTAAGCACCCCAACGCACCCCAGACACCCTTCATACAAGTAGGCCCATTCTTTCACTAAATCCGGTGTTTCCACCAAGGGTAAGTAACGCTGAAAAGTCAACACGATGCTCTTAAACGCTGCTTTATCTTCATCATTACTCGTGTGGTAGCGCGAGAAGTGAATTTTGCGGCTCCGCCGACTCAGTTGCGCGCTCAAGTTCGTCAAATCCACCAGTTCATACGTGCCCATCAACACCTGCACTGTCGCCCCCAGTGAACCCAAAGACTTGATGGCATCCATCTGGTCAAGCAAGCGCCGCCCGCTGGACATCTTTTTAAAGTGCTGGGCCTCGTCGTTAAAGAACGCCAGCGGCCGACGATGGCGCAAGCACTCTTCTAGGGCTTTGCGTAAAGCTTGCTCAGTGCCATACCGGTTACTTGACCCATAGCCATCATAGCCAAGCTCTGGTCTATATGGCTCAATCTTGCGCGCGATGAGGGGTTCGCTTAGCGCCTCTAGTGCGCGGGCATAGTAGTCTTTCCAGTTGAAATTGCCTGACCCGGGCGAGATGACCTCCATCCCGGCCACCGGAATGCGCCCAGGGTCTTTTTCCTCATCCAGCAACATGGCTTCTTCGATCAACTTTTTCTGAACGCCCAGGCGCAGCGTCGTCTTGCCAACACCAGTCGGACCATAGACGAATACCAGTGACGCACCCGCTGGCCACCGGATGACCTTGACCAGTTCGTTATGAACTTCTGCCAGTCGCGGGTGTGCAATGATGACCTCGCGCTCAAAATAGGCCAGCCGGTCTGCTACAGGCTTGGAGAGTATTTCTTTCGGAAAACCTGGTGCGGTCATCTCAATACTCTCCATACACTTCCAAGTGATCCTGATCATTGATCTCGTCTCGTGTAGGTGCGTTTTCCGCTAGCTTGATGTGCTCTGCATGCTCATCGGTAGCCAAGCCGACTGCAACCTGATCACAATTGCCATTTGACTGATCACCGCTGAGCTTGACCAACACTTCCTTGTTACTGGTGTCACGCAGTCGTTGGGTCAACAGAATCTCTTCCGCTTCGACCGAGGTGATAAAATCAGCCAGTTGTTTCGCCGTGAGGGTGAATTGCTGCGCATGCCGTTGGTATTTTTTACGCAGGGCCGCGCTTGCCAGTTTAATCTCGCGCTCGGAGCGTCCCTTGAAGATGGCATAGTGCTCAGAAATGCAGCGAACCCATCGGCCATCCACGTAGGCATAGGCCAGCCCCGCATCGAAGGGATCGTAGCGTATGTCTACGCGTGTTTTTTCAACTTCAGGGTTGCGGAAAGCATCGGACCAGTAGTAGATGTAATTGATTTTGACACCATGGTTGGGTTGAACCATGGCTTTCCCTTTGGAGGTGGTGGGCAGGGTCATCATCTTAAAGTTCTCGTCGTAAGGAATCAACTGTTGAGGTCGTGTGCCGCTTTGCATCAGCCCAAGTGCAAATTCAGCGCGAGGAGATTGTCCAAGAGCAGGCTGCTCGATGGTATCGTAAACTTCATAGGCCCATTCACACAGACGCACGTGCAGTCGGCCCAAAGTCCAAACTGCGTGTTCTTTGGGGTTAACCGATTTGGTCACCTGCCGAACATTGACCATCATCTGCGTGTTGCCAGCGAGGTTGTGGATGAATTCTGTGTTCGAGGTGCCGAACAAGCGTTCACACACTGAGCCGAAACGGGGCCTTGCGCTTGGGCGTTTCTTCTTAGCACAGCCGTACAAGGCTAGCAAGGTTTCAAAGTAGACGCCTTGAAATTCTGCCCCACCATCCACTACGATAAATTGAGGCAAGCGACCATGTCTGCGCACACATTCACGCAGAACCATCATACACGAGCGATAACTGGGCGGATCAAACGTCACGTAAACAGCCAGTAGGCGACGAGAAAAAGCATCGGTTAGAAACGTGGCCCATGGGCGTCCGAGCGTGTGGCCTGTGCGCGGGCAAACTAGCTCAACATCTAATTCGGTGTGATCAATGTGGCCAATCTCGAAGGGGCGATCGCCATGACGAGGCGTGCTCCGCTCCAATTCCCAGTAAAACGGTCTCTGTTGTTCAGCCGCACGTTTTCCCTGTCGCTTTTCAGTTTGTTTGTAACCAGCGCGTTTTCTAATCGCTTGGGCAAACCGTTTGTAACTGGGCGGGAGGATGCCATGTTGCTGACACTCTAACACAAACTCCCCATACACTTCGCGCCGATTCTTTTGTTTGACCGTCTCATAGTTCGCTTCGATGAACTGATCCATCATTGCCAAGGTACTCGCCGGAAGTTTGCGCGTGCGATTGCCTTTTTGATAATGTCGCCGCAATAAACCCAGATAGCCATAGCCATGCCTTTGTTCAGCTTGCCGGTATCGGCTTACCCAGTAGTAAACTCTACGTTTGGGAATCGTGCTGTCGATGGACTGTCCGGCCAAGGCCGCCCGGACAATTTCAGCGCGACGATTGGCTTCTTGTAACTCTTCCACACTGGCCCTGGTCAAAAGATCTTTGGCTTCTGGGCTGATTCCCGGTCGCGCTTGTTCTCCTCCACCAATTATCTTGCTCTGTCTTACCAGGGTCTCAAAGGTCGCATGGGGCAACTCGACAAACCCCTCTTTCCCGGCAACGAGTGTTATCGTTGTCTCGCCGGTGTTCGCAACCATCCAGGGTTTGCCATCCCAGGTGACCATTGCGCCAATGGCAACTTCGACAGGCCGCGGCGCACCACCTAATCGTTGGGATGTTGTTTCAACCATCACAGCGTAGGCGCGAGCGATCTCTTCGTTGATAAAAACTGGCATCCGCTCAGCTTCAGCCAATGGAACAATGCCTATATTGACATAGAGTTGTTCGGTCGCGATCAAAGCATAGATATCGTCGCTGCTAGCCGGTTTGGCATACTTTAGCAACTCATCCAGCTTGATCCCGGGAGTTCTCGCTACGAGTGAGCGCACGGCTTGCGCCACCGCTTCCTTCACACGAGGAGTCTCGTCGTGAAGATAGTCCTCCAGGAAGATCAAGTTGCGTTGTAAGACCCAGTTGATTTCAGCCGAGGAGCGTACGTGATAGTAGAGACCCCATTGCCCGGCATACCTCTCACCGGGTGGACAACACCAGTGCCCATTTTCGCCTTGCACGTAGCGATGGGGCTTATCCTCAGCTTGCTGGCGCAGACCTTCTTCAGTTTTCAATTCTTCCCAACCGATAGAATCTCTTTGAATAACAAAGAAGTCGGGGGTATGTACAGCGGTGATAGGTCTACCACTCTTGGCCTGGTAGGTGAGCTTGATGGCAGGCGGTTGATCGTAATACTCGAGTACCTTGTCATCGTACTCCATCTCATAGATTCTCGCTAACTCAACCTTGTGACTTTCGGCCTGGATCACCATACCCATTTTGCGGCTGGGATAACGCACACTGACGTTCCCTGCCGCACTCCGCACTCGTCGGGCGGGTGGAGACTTTCGTATTCCCTCAATGACCAACTGGGCTTGTTTCGACAAGCTCAGTTGACGGCAAAGTTGTGAGAGTTCACTTTCGTTCAGCATCGTAACCTCCTCGTGTTCAAATATGGATTAGAGACAAGAGTCTCACTTGTGATTCACCTCAAACAAATATTGTTTAGGCTTACCACTATCCTACCTGAACTGGATGGTGTGTCCAAGGAGGTGAAAGGAGGAAGGAGGACAAAATGAAGGCTAGGGAACTCTGGCCTGGAATCAACCTTGCCACAGAAAATGCTGAAAGGAGTCCGATTTTCTGGCTATTCGTAGTATGTGGTTGATTCATCCCCTTGTATTCCGAATGCCAAACCGCAGCGCCTGATTGACAATCCACTTTTTCTGCTGTATGATGACTGTGCGATAAATCGTAGTGGAAGGTTGAGATTCAACTTTCAACCTTGCTTCCTTCCCACCACAGACCACATGGAGGACAGACGTGAAACGAATGGCCGGATTTGTTGCGACCATGTTAATCTCTTTGGCAATGGTTGCCCTACTCGTGGTAGCAGTTAATGCACAATCGCCCACGCCACCATTACCACCTGAAATGGCCCTATCTGATGTCTCTGGCGAAACAGCATCGTGGCAAGTTTTCACTGGCACTTGGGGCTTCACGATTCGCTATTCCCCCAATTGGGAAATCATTGTTGACCCAGGACAAGGACATGCTGCCAACACTCATATTGTCGAGTTTCGATATGCTCTGCCCAACAGCTATGTCATCCTTGAAGTGCGTGAGACTGTCTTGCCGCCAGGAACGGACTGGCACACTGACCCCGAAGTATCACTGTGGCATGTGGCTGATGATTGGCCGAACTATCATCTTGAGACAGTATCGTTGAACGGGCAAGATGCTTGGTTAGCGCAACTGAAAGAAGCCGAGATTTTATCCTTGCAACAAATGATTTTCACCGGCAACAACGACCGCCTTTACTCATTTCGCTTGCACAGTAGCCTTCCCATGTCAGATAGCGTTTGGCAAACATTCGCCTTGATGTTAGGCACGTTCCAACCCGGCAATGGCCCGGTCAAATTGGAGAAACCCTACACGGCCTTTCCATTTAGGGGGACGGGAATCTTGTCGTCACTAAACACAAGCGCGTCAGGCTATGACCGAGCAGAGGTTTACCAGTATGCTCAGACTTACCACAATCAGAACGCCAACAATGACGGTTGCTACTTGTGGTACACTTCTACTGCGGGCGTGGATTGCACTTGGCGGTCTGGCGCAATTGGTGTGGATGGCGCACATTTTGTTAATCGCGCCGTGAATGTAGGAGGACGACCTATCCCTAATTGGCCGCAAGTGGAAGGGGCGCAAGTGGCAGCCTTGCGTGATTGGTTGGTCAACGACGGCTGGACAATTGTGCCAACAACATCGGCGCAAATCGGCGATGTTGTGATTGTTGGCCCATGGGGCAATCCGTGTTGGGCGGGTGTGGTGGTGTCTACCGGCAATGACCCGTATGTGGCCACACACTCAAATAACGGTTGGTGGCAAGCCAGTACAGTGTGGTGCACTCCAGATAGCACACCCAGCTATGAGAAAACGTATCTGCATTACACATTCCGGGTATATTTGCCAATAGTTATCAAGAATTATCCGCCTCCACCGCCAATCAAGACAACGAGCGGACTGCACTTGGGTAGCCGAAACAATGACTGGACCGCCGCCATGCTCCAACCCGCCGATGGCGACAACGGCGGTGTGTGGCCCCAGTCGGTGGTGGTTCTGAGCAGTCAGATTTACAATTTGGGCAGACCCCACGACCCGACCGGGGACAATCCTGATTGCATGATCGTCAATGTAGACTTGTTCAAGCCCATCGTGTTTGAGTATTTGAAACGCGCTTCGGCCAATGGGGTCAAGGTGCTCATCCGCATCAGCCCCTCACCTGGCAACTTTCAAGATTGGGATGATCCCTTGCAGCAAAACCATCACTTGCTTTCGTCAGGCGGACCGGCGGGTGGGGGGTACTGTTACTACAATGGTCATCAGAATCAAGTGCGACACATTGGCGACCTGGTGCAAGAGATCGCACAGATTCACGCGTACAACGTGCGGCACGGGCTGTGGGAGTATGCTTTTATGCCTGCCAATGAGCCAAACATCGAATGGTATACAACGACATTACAATCCCCAGCTTCTCCCAAACTCAATGAGCCTGTCGTGTGGCAAGAGATGGATGCTTATTTTTCCAAGTTGTACCAACAAGTTCACGCAATTACTCCACCGCCCGACCTCGTAGACAAATGGGGAACTGTTCGACTACTGACTCCGCCCATGGCTCAAGAGAACTTTGCCGAGGGGATTGATCTTGTATCTTGCAGCAAAGAGCATGGCATTTTCAGTCTGATAGATGAAACTTCCGGTTACGGAAACATGACGGCCACCTTTCAAACAGCTAACGACGGTATCGCCTGGCACAACTATTGGCGATATGGGTATGAATGGACAGGTGGCTGCAATAATTTTGGCGACCACCTGTACAGCATGGCTGATCCGCTCTGGATGCGCGATGCAATGCGCACCAACCCCAAGGGCAATCTCAATTTCATCGTCGAGGCCGATTTGGCCTCTCCAGAGCAAATGAAACACACTAATTCGCTCAAGGATAAGAACGCCGACTCATCTGCGACAGCGCAATCAGTACGCGAGTTTTTCTATTACGAAAACGCATTGGCCAATGCCTGGTTATTGAGCTACGAGGATATCCCTGGACAGTTTAACGCCGAGATTCACTGGCACGAAGCCTATAGCAACACGACGGGAATGTTGCCTTGGTTTCTGGCCTGGTGGAACGGTTCTGAACAGCCGTAGCAGGTTTTGGAAACTGCCACGAAAAAGAGGCAAAAAATGAAGATTCGACAATTTGTTCAACTGCTATACACTATTTTGAGTTTGCTTGTTATGATGGCTCTGGCTGGGTGCTCGTCTACATTGATAGGAGCCATGCAAGGAACTCCCCCCATTCCACAACAGGGCGTATCGCCACTGAGCTCTACCCCGCAACCAGACTTGTCACCGTTGGTCAACCTCAATCCACCTCCGCAATGCCCGCCAACAGCTACAGCACAACCTGGCGCAAAGATTGTACCAACTTGCCCACCGGTTGACGGGCAAGCTCCATGCGCCAAGATTCCCACACCACTTCCCTACAAAGGCGTTTGCATTGGGGCTCCATTGCCAGCTATACTAGCAGGCACAAAATCCATTCGGCTTCCGGTTGGTCTTTTTGGCACAGCACTTAGTGGGAACTCGCTTGTTGGGGCGGCAAAAGAATCTGGACAAATTAAGTTGTATGCTGTAGATCTGAACAATGGTCAAATACGGCAAATCGGAACATCTGATCCAGGGATTGCAGAAATGCAAGTAGCAGGGCAATATGTTGTATGGAATCAGGGAGGAACAAACAATGTCTTTGCTTACGATTTGCAGAAGGGTCAAGAGATACGTATTGCTCGGGGTGCATACCCAGGCGTATCGGGGAGCATAGTCGTGTGGGTAGACTGGCGGGATGTTGACCAAGGTGACCCGGCAAATATCTATGGGTATGACTTGGCTCTGGGCAAGGAGTTCTCTGTTGTGACTCGGCCGGGCAAACAAGTATCGCCCAAAATTGCCGATCAGTGGGTGGCCTACTTGGAAATCGCTGGCAATGAAGATTACCGCCTCCGCGCTCATCACATCCAGACCGGCGAGGATTTTGAGGTCGGCGCAGTGCCAGTATTCGTTCCGCCGTCAGATTTGGTTGCCGCGGGGTATTTTGCAATCAGCGATAATCGTTTGGCTTGGGTTCCGGCGCAAGATTTGGGAGCAGTTCACATCTATGACTTGACCACACGCAAGGAGCGTGTTTTGCCCAATCCGGTCCTTGGATTTTCACATCCAATGCTTCTGGCGTTGGACAGTGACATTCTTGTATATTGGGACGAGCAATGGATAGGGTATGACTTGTCCCGCGATGTCGCCTTTTCAATTCCGCAATTTCCTTCTGATGAATGGCGGGGTGAAGGTAATACTCCACCGCTTCTCTCTGAAAGCAGGGTGGTATGGGTGTTAGGCTCTGATCTATTCACAGCCCAGATTGTTCGCAATCAATGACAGGGTGAGATGCGAACATTCCAATTTGCCTGCGCGGCGAGTATGATCACCGGTTTGCTCGTGGCTCTAGCCGGGTGTGCTCTTGCATCGATTGGAGCTGTGCAAGGGACACCCCCCATTCCGCAACTGGATTTGTCACCGCTGGTTAACCTTACGCCAGTGAATGAGCCACCGCTTACGGCGATCCCATCCGGCAAGGTGCGAACAGGCGAGGTGACTGTCTTGACTATGGCATCCGGTGACACTCAATTACCGGAAGGCATGCTTCTTTCCACGGCGCTAGCAGGCAACAAACTGTATGGTGCGCGAGGGCTGACCTCCGGTCAAGTCGCCCTTTATGAAGTGGATCTGGATACAGGCTATGTGCGACAATTCAGTTCGCTGTATAAAGGAATAAACGGCATAAGGGCATCGGACCGGTATGTTGTGTGGGATGTGGCGAGCTCTGTTAGCCATGAGGTACACATCTATGATACTCGGACGAAGCAAGAAAGTGTTATTCAGAATGCTGGCAGTCCTGATGTGTCAGGCGATATTGTGGTTTGGGGCAATGTGCAAAAGGAAAACGGAAAAGTAATCCAAAATATCTTTGGGCGGAATATGTCCACAGGCGACGAATTTCCAATTGTCATTCGATCAAGTATGCGCCCTCGGATATCTGGGCAATGGATAATCTACCTGGATTTATACAATGACGAAACCGCCAATATTTACGCACATAACCTCTCAACAAACGAAGACTTTAAAATTGGCGTCATGCCAACACAAGGACAACGCATCGGTCCCGTAAATTGGTATCCGGCTATCAGTGGCAAGAACATTGTATGGGTTTCCGCGCAGGATAACAAACTGCATCACTACAACCTCGACACACACACAGATCGCCTTTTGCCAATTTCCCTGATAGGAGAAGTCGCCCTCGCAACGCCAAGAAATCTTGAGCTTGATGGTG
Source organism: Thermoflexales bacterium (assembly GCA_041740315.1). Lineage (GTDB taxonomy): Bacteria > Chloroflexota > Anaerolineae > Fen-1058 > Fen-1058 > JBGSMF01. The sequence continues at coordinate 4,599 of JBGSMF010000093.1, read as the reverse complement.
ACATTCTCGTTTACGATCAACATGGACAGGTGGGGTACGACCTGACCCTAGACGCGGCATTTCCAATTCCTGTGACTCCGGCAGTTCAGGGCAAGTGGACATCTTCAACGCCTACGCTGGTATCGGGCGGACGGCTGGTCTGGCAAACAAGCATAGATGGGCAGGTCCACATTTACACGACGGAAGTCGTGCGTGATCAATGAAACGCGAAAATCAGTGAATATCCTCAATCTCCCTGATTGGGAAATCCTGGACGTGAAAGAAAACTGTGGCGACTATCTCATTGTTGCCAAGTATGTCCCAGAGCCAGCTACATGCCCCATGTGCAATTGGATGCTGCCCCGCCTCGACCACTTTGGCGTGCGACGGCAATGCTTTTTGGACTTGCCCATCCACGCTAAGCGAGTAGGTATTCTTGTTCATCGCCAACGGTACCGCTGCAAGGAGTGTGGGCAGACATTCATGGAAACATTGCCAGATATGCACGAGAAGCGCAAAGCGACCAGGCGTTTGATAGAGCACATCGAGCAAGAAACTCTACAGAGAACCTTTGTCAGCATCGCCGAAGATGTTGGCATGAGCGAGGGCAACGTCCGCGCTATCTTCCGGGAATATATCGCCCGGCTTGAAGAGACATACAAGGCCAACGTGCCTCCCCGTTGGATGGGCCTGGATGAAATCAAGATTGTGGGATGGCCGCGCTGTATCGTTACCAATATCGAAAAGCAAACCATTGTTGAGGTGCTCAAGGATAGAACGAAGAAGACGGCCACAAGATATCTGATGAGTATGCAAGGCCGCGACCAGATTGAACTGGTGGCGATGAATATGTGGGGCCCGTATCGGGAGGCGGTTCGTGCAGCGTTGCCAGGGGCGGTAATTGTGATTGACAAATATCATGTCGTGTGCATGGCGAATACGGTGCTGGATGCTATCAGAAAAAGCGTCCGAGAAGAGCTAACTGCTTCACAGTGCAGGCGACTGATGCATGACCGCTTGATCCTGTTAAAGCGCGAGAAGGAACTTGATCCCCATCAATTGCTTATCCTAGACGGGTGGTTAGGTGAATTTGCACCGCTCAAGGCGGCTTACAAACTCAAAGAAAGGTTTTTCAACATCTGGGATACAGCCAAGGATAGCAAAGAAGCCAGAAAGCAGTATGAAAAATGGAAGACTGCTATCCCCTCTGAGATCGCTTGGGCCTTCAAGGATCTGACCACTGCTATCAAAAATTGGGAAAATGAAATTTTTGCTTACTTCGATTATCGCATCACGAATGCCCACATGGAAGCTCTCAACAGCATCACTCGGCTTGTTTACCATGTTAGCCGGGGCTACTCATTTGAGGCTGTTCGTGCCAAGATGCTGTTCAATGGAGGCCTTCACATTGAGCGGAGGCCTCCATACGCAAAAAGACAGCTCCAAGAATTTCCTATGCCCTATGGCTATCAACCACCTGACGATGGTTCTGATCTGAACTATGGTGTGATGATGATTTCAACCATTGTGCAGAGACTTGAGGACGGTCAGCTTTAGGCCATTTCAATCACACACTACGAATAGCCTTTTCCTTAACTTTTGACAAGCTTATGGGTCAAATTTTAACTTTCGACACACTTATGGGGTCAACGAGTTCTCTGAACCCCTGTGAACCCTCACGAAAATGGCCTCAAATGACAAGCTTATGGTTCCATCACTGACATTTTTATAAGTAAAGTGACATGGAACGCCATCCGGCAACGGTTTGCTTGCTTTGACTGGCCGGGGTGCGGCTTGCGGGGCAGGCGATACTGGCGGATCGCCGTTGGGCTTTTCTTTCTCAGGCATGTTGTCGAGAATGATGTGGGTCTTGAATCCCCAGGCCAACAGATGTTCTTGCAGCGCCTGGGCAGCCATGCTGGCGGTGTCCCCGCCAACGATCTCGCTTCCCGAAGTATTCCACAGGTCAATCGGCCACGGCGTATTGGAATTGTCGCCCTTGTCGTAATGAGCAGCCCAGCTCCACTGACCGGTAACAAGGTGTGTCCCCATAAGCACCAGGAGGTCATCGGCGTAGAGAGGATGCGCCTCGTCACTGTAAAACTTGAGAGTGTGCTCTGGGCGGAGATGCTCGACCAAGAACACGGGCAGAGGCGCGCGCGGCCGGCCATCGGGCAAGAGCGGCGCTGTTGGCTCGGATTCTAACCATCCCGCCAGCATCTTGCGGACCGCCTCAGCATCGTAGGGGAAATCACCTTGCACAACCGTCACGCGCGTCTAGCCGTTGCCGCTGGGCGTGTGCTCCATCTGCCCGCCGGCGCAGAACTGGATGGTGTAGGCCGGCGTCTTGACCTCGAACAATCCCCAGCCCAGGTGCGCGGCGTTTTGTGTCAGGTCATGGATGGTGGGGATGCGCAGGTTCGCATCGCGCACCAGGATGGGGCCATGTTCCAGTTGCTCCAGCAAGCACAAGATGTCATCGCGTGTCCATCCATTCGGCAGCGTTCCTTCACTCATTGGGTTCTCCTTCTGCTGGCCTGGACAAGCGCCACGTCGCGCGCATCGGCCTGACATCCCCCAGGTCTATGATGCCCGATCTCACCTGCACTCCCTTGCTGCCCAGGTAGTCGCGCACCTGGTCTGCCAGGCTGTGCGCCTTGTCCCAGGCCTGGCGATATTCGTCCGCATACGGATCGCCCTTACCGGGCACACCCCAGACTTGCATCACCCTCACCGGCAGGTAGCAGGAAAAGATGCTTCCATCTACAATGGCGCACACGTGAACGCCGATACCGGCCAGCCGTATCCCATTCGCAATCACCGATTCGGTGATGTCCATTGCGGCAACCCGGACGATGTGGTTCGAGGGCAGTTCCGCGATCATGTCGTCCAAGGTGCTAAAGTGAATCACTATTGTCACGTTTCACCTCCAGCAGGTGGGCCAGCCTAATGTTGGCCCACCTGTGTTCCAGTTTGTGGCATCCATTCAATTCACGGCAGGCAGCGCGATGACGACCTTCTGGTCAAACTCGTCCCATTGGCGATCGTAAGCGCAGTCATTCCGGCGCGTGATGTACTCGTGCAGCAAGGCCTCGGCTCGCTCGGCTCGCTCACGCCACTGACCGGAGCCATTCACGCCGGCAGCCAGCCTGGCTACAGCCTTGCGCATTCGCGCCACCTGCCGTCTCAGCTCGTCGCGCTCGCGCACGGCTTCGGCCGCCCTGTGGGTCGCCTGTTCCGCCTGCAACACATACTCATCGAGTAAATCCGGTTTCCCCCAAACTTTGTACTTGGGCATGGTGGTGTTTCCTCTATTTATGTTGCATAGGCATGATGACGTGCGTGAAATTGCCGTCGCCGATAGGCCGCAGCAGGCCGGGCGTGGTGGACGTGGTCAATTCCAGCGCGACCTGCGGCGTGCCGACAACAGATTTGCGAGAAAGAGAAGCTGTGAAGGGGTAAAACGTAACGGGGAAAAAATCAGCGTATGAAACTTGACAGGCGGGAACGGTTGTGATATAAGTGATCTTGTACATGGGAGACTACCTCCTATGTCACGCGAAACACCACCTGAGCCAACAGGTGGCGTTTCTTTTTTCCGGCTGGTGCCAGCCGGTCAATAAACTCAGTCACCACGTTAAGCACAAACAGGGGTGCCTTTAGGCATCCCTATCAAGTGCAAAACCTCCTTACCCCACTATATGCGAGGCCGAGGTTCGTATGGTCTTATTCTGATGCTTGCCGCTGGATGGTCTATCACGCGCGCCATCCAATGGTGCAACAACTCTCGTTTGATCGCAGTGTCTGGTCGTTATCCCGGTTCATCGCCAGGATTGCGTTTCACTTTCAGTCCTTGCGGCCCTGCGGGGGAAACTCCCAAAAAATAAATCTAAACTGCAACCACTATGTCATAAACGCTCCAGGCCCGTCAAGACTCAATTCGGCAAGACAAGCCCGTGTTACGGTGTGACATTCCATTGCGGGTTTCACTTTCAAAACCGATTCGCCGGGTTCCGCCCATTAGCGGGCAAAACAAGTACGAATTGCCCTCAAAAGTCGCCAGACCATAATGAGTATATTTGCAGTACCGCAAAAGGTAACTTCTCAAAAAATAGGGGTAAAACATTTGTGCAGCGACCTAGCCCCCGCCTGTGCAGATTACGCAATGAATAAACCGTACCTGTGGGGGGTGGATGGCATTGAAACAAGCGTTCACCCCGAATTATTGAGAAGATACCGCAAAAGTCACTTGCGGTTTCTGCCGGACCACAGCCGGTAGCCGCGACGGCTAATGCTTGTAACAAATGTTCGCTTTTGGAGCGGTTTCAAGCTCGTTTTTACACGGTCGCCGTGTAGGTTTTTGGGCAATTTTAGCACAAATGTTGTGCATGTTGGCCAGTGTGGTGCTGGCTACTTTGGCGCGGGCCCCAGTCTGCGTCGAACAAAGTGAGTTTTGCGCTATTGCGTATATTTATATGTTTTAGACTTTCCCGTTTGGGCGTTTTTTCGCCCAAAGCATCGGATTTCCAACAAGACACAATTTGTGGTATAAGAGTCTTAGCATCCGCGGAGCATGTCCGAGATTATGGATGCTGAGGCAAATCTATGAACGCAAAACGT
>JBGSMF010000092.1:0-13901 GCA_041740315.1 Thermoflexales bacterium | reverse complement strand
GCGGGCACCGGCTGCGCGTGGGCGCGCAAGGGCTGGTGGGCTGGACCACCTCCACCGGCCAGCCGCGCATCGCCCTCGATGTGGGCGCCGATGCCGTGCACTTTAATAACCCCGATTTGCCCGATACTCGCTCTGAAATGGCGCTGCCGCTCAAAGTGGGCGACCGCATCTTGGGCGCGCTGAATGTGCAAAGCGCACAGGAAGCTGCCTTTACCGATGAAGATATCACCACGCTTCAATCCTTGGCCGACCAGTTAGCCACGGCCATCGAAAGCGCCCAACTGTTCAAACAAACCCAGGCCGCCCTAGATGAGGCCCAGGCAAGCTACCGACGCTATGCGCTGCGCGAGTGGAGCGAATACGTAGGCGCCGGCAGCAGCCAGACTCAAGAATATGCCACCAACCCCAACCTGAACGTAGGCAATCTGCCTTTGCCAGAACTCGACCAGGCCTTTAAAGAACAACAAACCCTGGCGATCAGCAACCTGTCGGCCACTCTGGCCGAGCAGCCCGGCGTAGAAGGGCAAGCCATGCCCATCACCCAGGCCGCTTTGGTCGTCCCCATCAAGCTGCGCGATCAAGTCATCGGCGCGCTCGACCTGCGCGACCCAGAACACTCCCGCCAGTGGACCGAAGATGAAATGGCGCTGACCGAGGCCGTGGCCAACCAGGTGGCGCTGGCCATTGAAAACGCCCGCTTGTTCGAACAGGCCCAAACGCGCGTGCAACAACTGGGCGCGCTCAATGAAATCAGCCGCGCCGCCTCTGGCCTGCTGGAAAGCGAGCAACTCATTACTACCATCTATGAGCAAATCCAGCGCGTGATGCGGGTAGACGCCTTTTACGTGGGCCTGTACGACCCAGAAACACAAATCGTCACCTACCCAGTGTGCTATGACGAAGGTAAACGCTACCAAGAACCCTCCGGAAAACTACGGCCAGGCACCAGCCTCTGGCAAACCATCACAACCGGTCAGCCGATCTTTTCTCAATACACGCCAGAAGAAAGAGCCAAACTTTCATCCTCACCTACGTCAACTATGGGATCATCCAAACCATCGGCAGCGCTCATGTTCGTGCCAATGAAAGTGGCCGATCGTGTGATGGGGGCGGTGTCGGTGCAGAGCTACGAGTTCGATGTCTATACCCAAGAGCACTTTAACCTGCTGGCCGGCATTGCCAACCAGGTGGCTGTGGCCTTGGATAACGTCCGCCTGTTCGAACAAACCCGCCGGCGCGTGCAAGAATTGGCCGTGATCAACGAAATCAGCCGGGTTGCCTCTGGCCTGCTGGAAACCGAGCAATTGCTCACCACCATTTACGAGCAAATTCAAAAAATTGTCGAGTCTGACGCCTTTTTTGTGGGGCTGTACGATGCCAACACCAACGTCATCAACTATCCCTTCAGCTACGATCTGGGCCAACGCTATCGGGAAACCTCCGCGTATGTTGATGGCAGCGCCAAGATGCACCAAGTTATCCTCACCGGCCAGCCGTTGCTCATACTGCGCACGCCCGAAGAAATAGAGACCAGAGCGCGCGCCGCTATCCAAACACCTAATATCATTATGGGCAGCTCGAAAATATCCGCCTCGCTGCTGTACGTGCCGCTCAAGGTTGGCGACCGAATGGTCGGGGTGGTTTCTGCTCAGAGTTACAAGCCCAACATGTATACCCAAGAGCACGTCAACTTGCTGGCCGGAATTGCCAACCAAATCGCCGTGGCCTTGGAAAACGCCCGCCTGTTCGAGCAAACCAAGCAGCAGGTCGAGGACCTGGCAATCGTCAACCGCGTCGGCCAGATCATCACCTCATCCATGTCGCTGGAACAGTTGCTCAGCCAACTGTACGAGCAAATCCGCGCGCTCTGCAACACCCAAGATTTTTACGTGGCTATCCAATCGCCCGAACGCAAGCAGATTAGCTTCCTGGTCTACTATGATCGAGGCGAGCTGCGCGAGGTTGCCCCGGCCCCAGCCGGGCAAGGCATCACCGGCCACGTCATCAATAGCGGCGAGCCAATATTGATCCGCACACGCCAAGAACTGGACAGCCTGGGGATAGAATACACCGGCGACCCCTGCCAGTCTTACCTGGCCGTGCCCATCCGCGCTGGCGCCCGCCTATCTGGCGTCATCGCCATCCAAGATTACGAGCGCGATCACGCTTTTGACGAGCGCCACCTGCGGCTGCTGTCTGCCATCGCGCCCCAGGCCGCCACCGCCATTGAAAACACCCGCCTGTTCGAACAAGCCCGCAACCGCGCGCTCCAATTGGCCACTGTGGCCGAAACCGGCAAAGCCGCCTCGGCCTTGCTGGATATGACAGAACTGCTATCTACCATCGTCGAGATGGTCCGCATCCGCTTTGGCTATTACCATGCCTCCGTATTCCTGCTAGATGAGACAAACACCTATGCCGTGCTGCGTGAATCCACCGGCGAGGTTGGCCGCCAGCTCAAGGAACGCGGGCACAAGCTGGCCGTAGGCTCGCAGGGCCTGGTGGGCGCCGCTACCGGCCTGGGGCATTCTAGCATGGCGTCTGATACCGCCACCGATGACGTTCACTTCAAGAACCCCTTGCTGCCACTTACCCGTTCCGAGTTGGCCATCCCGCTCAAGCGCGGCGATCGCGTCATCGGCGCGCTAGATATTCAAAGCACCGATCCAGACGCATTTCCCGCCGACGACGTCCCGGTGCTAGAGTTGCTAGCCGACCAGTTGGCCATCGCCATCGAAAACGCCCGCCTGTACTCTGCCGAGCAGCAGCGTCGGCGCGAGACGGCCTCCTTGCTAGAAGTAGCCCGCGTGGTCGGTCAGACGGTCGAGTTTGAAAAAGTGGTGATGAGCGTTGCCCTACAGGTAGCCCAGGCCGTCGAGGTGGACCGCTGCACCATCTTTATGCTCAACGAAGCTCGCACCGTGCTGCGCCCCGCCGCCTCGCAATTTGCCTCTGGCCAGGCAGACAAGCTCATGTGGGAAAAATTCAAGGCCATCAAACCAGAAAACATTGACAACGTCCCAATCTGTCTTCAAGCTATCCGCACAGGCCAGGCCATCCTCTTTGACCGCAAGCAGAATCCAGAAGCCATGCCCACCCATTGGTACGAGCCTTTTGATATTCAAACTGCCCTCGCCGTCTCTCTGGCCAGCAAGGGCGCGCCCATCGGCGTGTTGGTGCTAGATTATTGCTACCCTCGCGAAAGCTACCGCTTTACGCCGGAACAAATCGCGCTGGCTTCTGCCTTGGGCGCTCAATCTGCCATGGTCATTGATAACGCCCGCTTGTACGAAGAAATCACCCAGACCGCCGAGCGGCTGCGCGAGGTTGACCGCCTCAAGACTCAATTCTTGGCCAATATGAGCCACGAGCTGCGCACACCGCTCAACTCAATCATCGGTTTTTCGCGCGTCATCCTCAAAGGCATTGACGGCCCGTTGACCGACATGCAAAAACAAGACCTGGAAGCCATCCACAACAGCGGCCAACACTTGTTGGGCCTGATCAACGACATCCTGGATATCTCTAGGATTGAAGCAGGCAAGATGGAGCTATCCTTTGAAGAAGTAGACTTGCACCCGGTCATCAAGGGCGTAATGTCCTCAGCCATCGGCCTGGTCAAAGGCAAGCCCATTGACTTGGTGCAGGCAGTGTCCGATGACTTGCCCACCGCTTGGGCCGACCCAGTCCGCTCGCGCCAGGTGCTGCTCAACCTGATCTCAAACGCGGCCAAGTTCACCGAAAAAGGCGCCATCACGGTAGATGCCACCGCCGACGCGCGTTTTATCCGCGTCAGTGTGCGCGATACCGGCATCGGCATCGCCAAAGAAAAACAAGGTAAAATCTTTGAGGCCTTTACCCAAGCCGACGCTTCCACCACCCGCAAGTATGGCGGCACCGGCCTGGGCCTATCCATCGCGCGCAACTTTGTCGAGCTGCACGGCGGCGAAATGTGGGTAGAAAGCGAAGTGGGCGTGGGCACCAAGTTCAGTTTCACGCTGCCCCGCGCCCACCCCGAAGAGCTGTCAAGCAGCGAAGAACAAGCCAGTGTCACCTTGGGCAAAAAGATTGTCCTGGCTATAGATGATGACCCTGCCGTCATCACGCTGTACCGGCGCTACCTGGAGCAGCAAGGCTATCACGTCATCGGCGTATCCAACAGCGAACAAGCCATGGAACAAGTGCGACGCTTCAAGCCCCACGCCATCACGCTAGATGTCCTTATGCCGCAAAAGGATGGTTGGGCAGTGCTGCAAGAACTCAAGCAAGACCCAGAAACACGCGATATCCCGGTGGTGGTGTGTTCCATCCTCAGCGAGCAGGGCAAAGGCTTTAGCATGGGCGCCGCCGATTATCTGGTCAAGCCCATTATGCAAGATGACCTGATTGCCACCCTCAAGCGGCTCGATGGGCGCACCAAGACAAATGTGCTGGTCATTGATGACCGGCCCGAAGATATCATGCTCATCCGGCGCATGCTCGAAGCCCACCCGCAATTCGTCGTCAGCGAAGCGCATAGCGGCAAAGAAGGCATCGAGACAGTGCGCCACAGCTTGCCCGACCTCATCATACTCGACCTGATGATGCCAGAGATGGATGGCTTTGCCGTGCTGGAAACGCTCAAAGGCGACCCCATCACACGGAGCGTCCCCATTGTGGTGGTAACTGCCAAAGATCTGACCGAAGGGGATATGCAAAAATTGAACGGGTGTATCCAGTCGCTTTTGTCCAAGGGACAGTTTAACGAGAAAGACTTGCTCAACGATGTGGTTGGCGCTCTGGCGCGCCTGACCGGCCGGTCTGCTGAAGAGCATGGCGCAACCGGCGCGAACGCATAATCGCACAATCGCATAATCACAGGATGTCACCATGTCTAACCAAGTAATGCTTGAATGTACTGCCTGCGGTTACACTGAACCGTATCTGCAGCCTTTGCCGGCCTGCCCCCAGTGCGGCGGCGAGTGGTTGGAAGCGCGTTATCCGTATGCCGAACTGCGCAACACGCTGCCAGAAAAGCTGCCCGCGCGCCCGCTCACCATGTGGCGTTATCGCGAGCTGCTGCCGCTGCGGGTGGATTCTAACATCATAACAATGGGCGAAGGCGGCACGCCCATGCTCCACGCCGACAATCTGTCGCTGATGATGGGCTGCCCGCACCTGTACGCCAAAGACGAGCGCCAGGGGCCTACTGGCTCGTTCAAAGACCGCCAGGCCAGCCTGGCCATCTCGGTGATGAAAGAAACCGGCATCAGCGAGGTGGTGGTGGCCTCTACCGGCAACGTCGCCATTTCATACAGCGCCTACTGCGCCCGGGCCGGCATCAAGCTGTGGGCTTTTCTCACCAGCATGGTGCCCGCCGTCAAGATGCACGAAGTGGCTCTGTACGGCACCGAAGTCATCAAGGTGACCGGCACCTATGACCAGGCCAAAGAGATGGCCGCCACCTTTGCCGAGCGCCGCGGCCTGCATCTGGATAAAGGCATCCGCAGCTTTACGGCGCGCGAGAGCATGAAAACCGTAGCCTTTGAAACAGCCGAGCAACTGGGGGCCATCTTTGGGCCTGAAGTCAAAAACAGCCCCATCCCCTTTCGCACGCCCGATTGGTACATCCAGGCCATCAGCGGCGGGCTGGGGCCGGTGGGCGTTTGGAAAGGCTTTGACGAGCTGCGGCGCATGGGGTTCACCAAAAAAATGCCGCGCATGGCCAGCATCCAGGTTGAAGGCTGCGCGCCCTTTGTCCGCTCTTTCTGGGGCAACCTTGAAAAGCCCCAGCCCGTGCCAGAACCCAAAACACGCATCATCACGCTGGCCACCGGCTACCCGGGCGCGGCTTATGGCCCCCTGCGCCAACTTACACTCGAGTCAGGTGGGGTGATGGAAATTGTCAGCGACGAGGAAGGCTACCGCGCCATGCACGTCATGGCCAAGATGGATGGCATTTCGATGGAGCCCGCCACCGGCGTGGCGTTTGCCGGCCTGTTCAAGTTGATCTCTCAGCAAGTCATTCGACCTCAAGACCTTGTGGTCGTCAACTGCTCAGGCCACACCGCCCCTGTTGATGCCGAACTGCTGGGCGAAACCTGGGCGCACGATGTTCAAGCGCCCGCCGCTGTCACCACCCCCATCATTCAGGAAGAGGGCTTGGTCGCCGCCCTGGAGCGGCTGGATGAGCGCGTCAAATCTATCGCCATCATAGACGATACGCCCGAAGCCGTGCGCCTGCTCAAGCGCATTCTGCAAGCGCGCGGCCAATACATCATCTATGAAGCCTTTGGCGGGCGCGAAGGATTGTCCATCATCCGCAGCGAGCGCCCCGACCTGGTGCTGCTTGACTTGATGATGCCAGAGATGGATGGCTTTGCCGTGTTAGAGGCCATGAAAGCCGACGAGACCTTGCGCAATATCCCGGTGATTGTCGTTTCGGCGTTTTCACCCCAAGAACTGACCCCCGCCAAGCGCAAGCAACTGGCCGGTCAGGTTGAAATCTTGTTGCGCAAAGGCACCTTTGGCGATCTCGACCTTTTGGAAGGCATCATCAAAGAAGTGTTGGATTAGGCTGTTAACATAGGCTGCCCATAGAGAATCAAACACAGGAGCAACCCACTGTGCCACGCATTATGTATGTAGAGGACGATCCTTCGGCCAGCTTGCTGGTTCAACGCGTGCTGGAAGCCGCCGGACACCAAGTCATTGAGGTAGATGATGGCCTGGCCAGCATCGAAATTGCTTGCGCTCGGCAGCCTGACCTGATCTTGATGGATATCAACCTGCCGGGCATTGATGGCTATGCCATCACTACCAAGCTCAAAAGCTTGCCAGAAACCCAGACTATTCCCATCATTGCGCTGACAGCCAATGTCATCGAAGGCGACCGCGACCGCGCCCTGGCCGCAGGCTGTGATGGTTACATTCCCAAACCCATTGATGTGGATACATTCCCCGGCGAGATAGCGGCCTTTTTGCGGGGCAAGCGCGAGCATGTGGCCGACGACGTGCTGGTTGAAAGGCTCGGCGAACATACCCGCAGATTGGTAGATCGTCTGCAAGCCACCATCACCGAATTGCGCGACGCCAACGTCGAACTGCGCCGCGTAGACAAGATCAAATCCGATTTTATCGTGCTTGCCAGCCACGAACTGCGCACCCCGCTCACAATGATTTACGGCTATACCCACTTGCTCAAGCTAGAGATGAGCACACTGAACCTGGGGCCCGATATCGGCTTGATGGTTGAAAAATTGGGCACCGCCGCCGAGCGCCTGACGGCCGTGGTAGACGACATTGTCAATGTGTCACTGATTGACGCCGACCAACTCGACCTGGAGTTGATGCCCTTTAGTCTAGGCATGCTCATCAGCACAATCATTGATGAATTCCAGCAAGCCATCCACGACCGGCGGCAAAACCTGCTGGTTGCTCCAATGGATCATTTCCCCCAGGTTCAAGCCGACCAAAAATATCTCCGGCGCGCCATTGCCAACGTCATGAGCAATGCTATCAAATACACTCCCGATGGAGGAACCATCCAGATCAATTGCGTCCAAACCGGTGACGCGCTTGATGTGATGATAAAAGACAGCGGTATTGGCATCAATCCAGACGAGCAAAACCGGATTTTTGAAAAGTTTTACGTGCTGGAAAACACCAACTTTCACTCAACCAGCACATCGCAGTTCAAAGGGGGCGGAATGGGCCTGGGGTTATCTGTGGTGCGGGGGGTCATCGAGGCGCACGGTGGCAAGGTATGGGTGGAAAGCAATGGCTACGACGAAGTGAACTGTCCAGGCAGCACCTTTCACCTGGTCCTGCCCATCAAGCCGCATCGCCCTGATCTCAAGCGGCGCGATGGGAACGAGGAGGCTAGCTCATCCATCTGAGCCAAGGTTCCACAGTTCGCGCATGGGGATGCGCGAACGCCCCCAACCATCGGCTTGCATCTCCATGCAAGCCTGCCGGGCGCGAAAAACAGGCTGGGCCGATCAGGTGAGCGCATCGGGGCTGGCTTTGGTCGTCACCCCGCTTTCGCGCGCAATCAGCAGCACGCTCAAGATAATCAAGCCGCCACCCACCCATTGCCATAGCCCCATCCGCTCCCCCAAAAATGCATAGGCAACCATCAGGGTCATAAACAGTTCGGTCAAACCCAACAACGCCGCCTGCACCCCTCCCAATATGCGCAGGCCGGCAAACATCAGCAGCCGAGAAGAAACCGTCACCAGCGCCAACGACATGATGGCCTGCCAGCCATCTCCACTGATCAGGCCAAGCGGTTGCCCACTCAAGGCGCGCGCCACCCCCACCGTAACCGCCATCGAGCTAAGCACGTACAACGTTGCTGTGCGAGCCTGCACCTCGGCCAAGACCCATTGCCCCAACACCAGGTGCCAGCCATACGCCGCCGCCCCGGCCAAGACCAGCATAGCGCCCAGGCTTTCAGGCCGTTCGGTGCCAAGACCGGCCAACAAAACCAAGCCCGCCAGCGCCACCGCCAGCCGCAAAAAGGCCAAGCGCGAAATGTCTTGGCCCGACGCCGATAAAAAGACAAATACCCAAATGGGGTACATGGCCCACAACAGGCCCACCAGCGATGCATCAATCCGCTGCAAGCCGGTATAGTAGAACAACGAGCCAATGCCATTGACAAAGCCCATGCCAATGCAGCCAAGCAGATTCTGGCGCGAGATGGAGATGAGCGAACGCCAACGCACCAGATAAAACAGCCACAACACCGCCGCCGCAAAAATCGTCCGCCAGGCCGCCAGGGTAAAAGGGTCTACGCCAGCGCGAAAAGCCATCTTGCCAAAGATAGGGGACCATCCAACCAGGGCAGTGGATAACAACGAATAGACCACCCCGGCCGAAGCGTGATTAAAAAACCAGGCCACCCGCAGGCGGAGATAGCGCAAAATCATCACCGCACCGCCTTTATCACTCGGAAACGGCCATCTTGATATAGCGTCGTCACATGAGCAAATTGCTGGGCAAGCAGGGCATCATAGCGTATAAAGCGATTGGCAACCAGATACAATTGCCCACCAGGCACAAGTACCTGACTGGCGTCTCGAATGAATTGTTGAGCCACCTCATATTCTACACCCAATCCCTGGTGAAACGGCGGGTTCGTTGCCACTATATCAAACTGTGTGTCCGTTTTGCGCATAACAGAAGCACAATCACTAGGCAAAATAACAGCGCTAGTGATTTGGTTGACCGCCATGGTGCGTCGGGTTGTGGCAATGGCAATGGCACTATGATCTAGGCAATGCACCAACCCGCTCATGGAGGCAGCGACAAGCCCAACAATACCACACCCACAACCCAGATCAAGAAAGCGCTCGCCTGGCTTGAATTGCATCGCTTCTATCAAAACACGGGTGCCATCATCAAGCCGTCTATGCGCAAAAACGCCGGGCGCGCCGACATATTGGTATTCTTGCCCTCGACACAAGGCTGTGGAGGTTTCGGTCTTATCGCTCAACAACGGCAAATCACCAAAGGTGCAAGCGGCCAGCCGGTAGTGATGCTTGATGTGCAGCGCCTGCACTTGCCCGCCTAGCGCCTCCACATCCTCTATATAACTCTTGATGCCGCCTTGGTTGGGACCCACCAGGTACAACACACCACCCGGCCCAAGCGCTCTGGCAGCTTGCCGCACCAATAGCTGAACCCATGCCCGGCCGCGAGGGGCATTTAACCAGGCAATGTCAAAAGCCGCTTGGGGCAAATCCGCCCAACCGTGCTCAACCTGCACCTCCTCGATGCCGTAAAGCTCCAAGGTGCGCCGGGCTGCTTCTACCGCCACAAAGCTGTCATCGCACAACGTCACGCGCGCCCCCCGCTGCGCGGCCAGGGCGCCCCCCAGGCCGGTGCCGCACCGCAAGTCTAGCAAGCGCCGGCCTTTGCCAGGCAGGGCGTTTTCAACCAGCAACTGCACACCCACGTCAAGCGTGTCCCAGCTCTCCAGGCCCGGCTTGCCAACCCAGCATTGGGTCTTTATCCCTAGCTTGGCCTCCACTTGCCGCCAGCTATAATAAGGTTCAGTTTCTAGCGCATTGTCCGACATTTGATACCCACTACTCAAACAAGCGTGCAATTTCGTCGCGGTCAAAACGCCGTAATTCGCCAACCACGCCCGTAGCTTGACGCACCAGAACGCCGCCAGCAGCCTGGGTAACCCGGCCAATACTGGCCGCCCAAATACCCTCTGCTTTCAAAGCGTCTATCACCTTCTTTGCATCGGCAGCCTCCACCGAAAGCAACAGCGCGCCAGAAGCAATCAGGCCCCATGGAGTCAATCCCATCACCCGGCACAAGGCAAGTGTTTCTTCATAAACCAACACACACTCTGCGTCAATCAGCAATCCCACGCCCGCAGCCTGCGCCATTTCCCACAAACCATTGGCCAAACCGCCTTCGGTCGGGTCGTGCATGGCGTGAACCCGACCCGCCTGGCACGCAATGTGAGCATCCTTTACCACGCTGATGCCCGGATTGTCCAAGAATCCCTGGCAACGCTCAAGAAAGGCCGGCTCAAACGTGCGGGTCAATTCACCGGCTTTTTCACGGGCCATGATCGCAGTCGCCTCAATGGCTATCCCCTTGGTCAGAAGCAGCACATCGCCAGGGCGCGCGCCCGAGGCCGTGATCAGGCGGTGGCGAGCCACCTCGCCTAGCATTGCGCCGACAATAATTGGGCGGTCTAGCCCATAGGTGATTTCGCTATGCCCTCCAACCAGGCTCACCCCCAAGTTCTCGCTCGCAGCGCGCACCTGCGCAAAAATCGCCTCGGCCAGTTCTGCATTCCCATCCGCTTCCGGCAGCAACAGGGTCGCCAGAAACCAGCGTGGAACAGCGCCGGTGGTGGCAATATCGTTCGCGCATACCTGCACCGCGTACCAGCCAATGGCATCTGTGGCGAAGGTAATTGGATCAGTCTTGGCAACCAGGCAGCGTTCATCATCCAGCGCAATCACTGCCGCATCCAGCCCAATCCCAGGCCAGACCAGCACGCGGGGATCGTTGTGTGGGACGCTCGCCAGCAAACTGGCCAACAAATCAGGCGGCAATTTGCCCGTTGGAAGCTTCATACGGACAATTGTACCCACATTTGCGCAAAAAGAGAAACCCGGCTTCTGAGAGAAGCCGGGTTTCTGCAACAAAAGACCGCTCCAAAAGAGCGGCCCTTTGTTGCGCCGTAGCACCTATCCAAGAACGGAAGGCGATGCTACGGCGCTAAAACTACGGTAACTACTGTCCACGAGCATCACCTCCCCTTTCAAAGAATGGCGAGGCAGCCAAACTGCCAGAATAACAATACTATTATCGCCCCAAAACCGCCAGTTGTCAACTGATGGATTTGAGAGCAAACCAATATGCACAACACCCCTTGAGGGGCGCGGCGGCCTCTAAATTAAGGCAAGCTCACATCCACCAGTATCTGGCGGCGCTCCATCCTCTGGAGCGCCGAAATTGGCATAGGGAAAGCTCCTTACCTACACAAGGTTTTGATTGAAGGTAAGGTTAAAGAAACCGGCCTGGCGGTGTGTGTGGCACAAACGACAGGCCGGGCGGAAAACTCAACACGCTATGATTGCGGTTGTTCTTTCGGCGCGGCTTTCAAGAACTTGTACATCTTGGTGCCGCACTCTGGGCAAACACCCTGCGCCGCCGGACGGCCGTTCTTGGTCGTAATGTACTTTACATCCTTGACTATCCGTTGAGTTTTGCACTTCATGCAATAAGCCTTAACTTCCTCCATAGTATTCCTTCCTTAGTTTTAGTATTATTACCGGAGCACACGCTCCGAGAACGACCCAATCTTACCACAGAAAATACGCAAGTCAACTGGGTATTGAGGCGCTATGGCCTGCCAAAATAGGCCAGAGCCAGCCGAATGCGCTCTTCAATAGGCAGTTCTTCACGGGGAAGCGCCGCCAAGGCCGTTTGGGCCTCTACCACGCTATAGCCCAGTGTGGTGAGCGCTGCAATCACCTCGGTGTCAGCATCGGTCAAATAAGCAACTGCCGCCGGCGCCAGCCCCGCGCCAATCTTGTCTTTCAGGTGCAAAATAATGGCCTTGGCCGTTTTAGGCCCCACCCCAGGCACGCGCAGCAAATCAACTTGCTCGTTGGCAATGGCGGCGCGCAGTGTGGCGGGAGGAGCGGCCGCCAACACAGCCAGGGCCGCCTTGGGACCAATGCCCGAAACGCCCAGCAGCAATTCAAACAACTCTAGCTCTTGCTCACTGGCCAAGCCATAGAGGGCCAACTCGTTTTCGCGCACGTGCAAGTGGGTATAGAGCTCAACCGAACGCCCCGGCGCGTTGGCCAACTGGCGGGCCGCTGCTGAAGCAACGACTCGAAAGCCCACCCCGCCTACCATCACGATGATGGCCTCTTTGGATATTGCCTCAACCGTCCCGCGCAACCGTGCAATCATAGCCTGGCCCACGCTCAACGTTCAACATCCAACGCTGCCCACCGGGCCGAATGGGTGTGGCAAATGGCTACCGCCAGCGCATCTGCCGCATCGTCGGGTTGCGGCACGCCCGGCAGCCCCAAAATCAGGCGCACCAAATCTTGGATTTGCGCCTTGCTGGCTCGGCCATAGCCAGACAGCGCCTGCTTAACTTCCAAAGGAGTGTACTCAAACACCGGCAAAGCAGCATCGGCCAAGGCCAACAAAGCCACCCCGCGCGCGTGCCCCACCGTCAGCGCCGTGCGCACGTTGCGGCTAAAGAACAATTGCTCAACCGCGCTGGTATCGGGTTGATAGCGTTGTATGATACTGCCCAGTTCGCGGTAGATGCTTTGCAGACGCTGAGGCAAATTTGCATCGGCCGGGGTGGTAATGGCCCCATAGGCAAGCGCCACCAGCCGATCGTTCTCTTCGCGGACCAGGCCATAGCCCATAATGGCCACACCCGGATCCAGCCCCAAGACTATCATGCCGCAGTGGCGTATTGGGCCACCGCCTCCTCTGAGATGTCGAGATTAGAATAGACCTGCTGGACATCATCCAACTCTTCCAGCGCATCTACCAAACCCATCACCGACAAGGTGTCTTTGGGGTTGAGGCTGACCAAGGTTTTGGGTTTCATCGTCAGTTCGACTTCAGTCGGGGTGATGCCGGCAGATTGCAGAGCCCTGCTGACAGCATGTAATCCGCTAGAGGCGGTATAGACTTCGATCTCCTCGTCGCCCATCTCTACATCATCAGCGCCAGCGTTGAGCGCAATTTCAAATATCTCGTCGTCAGATCTATCATCACGCCGAAAAGCAATATAACCACGCTGTTCAAACCCCCACGCCACCGCGCCAGCTTCAGCCAGGCTGCCGCCATGCCGCGAAAAGATGCGGCGAACGTCGGCCACCGCCCGGTTGCGGTTATCGGTAAGCACCTTGACCAACATCGCCACACCGTGCGAGCCATAGCCCTCGTACATAATCTCTTCAAAAACAGCGGCATCTTTGTCCAGGCCAGCCCCTCGGCGGATTGCCCGTTCGATATTTTCCTTGGGCATGTTGCTCGATTTGGCCTTGTCAACCATCAGCCGCAATTTGAAATTCGACTCCGGGTCGGGGCCGCCTTCACGCGCGGCGACGGCCAGTTCCCTGCCAAGCCGGGTGAACAGCGCCCCACGCCTGGCATCGGCTGTGCCCTTTTTTCTTTTTATTGTAGCCCACTTGGAATGGCCAGACATTTCTATCTCCTTTCATCCAGTTTCAAGAGTGGGTGAGATTATACCACACATAGACTTTCCCGTTTGGGCGTTTTTTCGCCCAAAGCATCGGATTTCCAACAAGACACAATTTGTGGTATAAGAGTCTTAGCATCCGCGGAGCATGTCCGAGATTATGGATGCTGAGGCAAATCTATGAACGCAAAACGTCAGCGACAAG
>JBGSMF010000091.1:0-1985 GCA_041740315.1 Thermoflexales bacterium | reverse complement strand
GTACGCGCTGGGCCTGCAGAACGTGGATGTAGAGACAACCACGCTCGATGAGGCCTTGGCGCGCGTGGCCGAGCGCGCCGCCCGCAAGCCCGCTGGCGAATGGATTATTGGGCGAGGCTGGAACCACAATGTTTGGGGCGGAGCTTTTCCCACCGCCGCGCAGCTAGACAGCGTTGCGCCCGATCACCCTGTTGCGCTAGATGCCAAAAGCGGCCACGCGCTGTGGGTCAATTCGCGCGCGTTGGAATTGGCCGGCCTCAGCGCCCAAACGCCCGACCCGCCCGGCGGCCAACTGGCGCGCGATAAAGGCGGCCAACCCAGCGGCATTTTGCTCGAAGAGGCGATGGAGCAGGTGAGCGGCATTATTCCCAATCCGTCGTTGGATGAACTGGTGGAAGTGATGCGGCAGGCCATGCCTGTAGCGAACCGCGCCGGCCTGACCGGCGTGCATGACTATGATGATACCCTGGCATTCAACGCCCACCAGGTGCTGCGCCAACGGGGCGAGCTGACATTGCGCGTGAACAAAAGCATTCCTTACGACAAGCTAGATGAGGCCATCGGCGTCGGCCTGCGCACCGGCCTGGGCGATGACTGGCTGCGCGTGGGACAGATCAAGCTGTTTGCCGATGGCGCGCTAGGCCCGCGCACGGCGTGGATGCTGGAAGGTTATGTTTCTGCGCCAGAGGAAACCGGCATCTCCACCACCGATATCAACAAGATTCGCCAGGCAGTTGAAAAGGCCAGCGCCGCCGGCCTGGCTTGCGCCATTCACGCCATTGGTGACCGGGCCAACCGGGAAATTTTGAATGTATTTGCAATTTGCAATTTGAAATTTGAAATTTCAGATTGCAAATTGCGCCACCGCATCGAGCACGCGCAGCTGCTGCATCCAACTGATATTGCGCGCTTTGCCCAGTTGGGCGTCATTGCCTCAATGCAGCCCTTGCACGCTACTTCGGATATGATCATCTGTGATCGCCATTGGGGCGAGCGCAGCGCCGGGGCCTATGCCTTCCGCTCGTTGTTAGACTGCAACACCGTGTTGGCCTTTGGCTCAGATTGTCCCGTGGAAGTGATTGACCCGCTGGTGGGCCTTCACGCTGCCGTCACGCGCCGCCG
Organism: Thermoflexales bacterium; assembly: GCA_041740315.1. Lineage (GTDB taxonomy): Bacteria > Chloroflexota > Anaerolineae > Fen-1058 > Fen-1058 > JBGSMF01. The sequence goes on along the minus strand of JBGSMF010000091.1, from coordinate 863 downwards.
CGCCGATGGCTCGCCCGGCCCGGAAGGCTGGTACCCTCAGCAGCGCCTGACGGTGGAGCAGGCTGTGCGTGGGTTCACCTGGGGGGCAGCCTATGCGGCCGGCATGGAAGATAAACTTGGCTCGCTTGCCGTTGGCAAGCTGGCCGACCTCACCCTTTTGCGCCAGGACATTTTTGCCATTGACCCCATGGAAATTCTGCACGCAGGCGTGGTGGGCACGCTGGTCGGCGGCAAGTTTATGTGGCGAGAGGCCGAACTGGCCTGAGTGGGTTTATCTCAGCACCCGCTCATCGCCCACGCGGCGGGTGACGCCTTTGGCGTCCAGATATTCCAAGAGGGCCTGGGCGTATTTGCGGCTGGTGCTAAACAAGTCGCGCGCCTGGCCCAAGGTCAGGCTGCCGTGCTTTTGAATGTGTTCCCTGATGCGCGCCACGGCTTGCTCAAAAGTGGCGTTCAAGAATAAAACATCCTCGCTCAACTTGATCAGCGTCCCCTCTTCGATGAGCGCCGCCAGCACATCTGGCCCAACGGCGGCCTCAGAGTCTTTGACCGAAGGCGGAGTGTAAGGCTCGCGGCGAAAGCGAGCCAGCAAGCCGTCTGCCGCGCGCTGCTGCTCTGGCTTAAAAGTCACTGCAAAATCCGGCGCGCGCACCACTGCGCCGGCTTCCACTAGCGCCCCCTCGGCCACGGCGCGCGCCACAATCTCGCTGAATACTTTGGGCGGGTATCCCAGCCGACTCTTGAGTTCTTCGCGCGGCAGCCCACGGCGCAGCGGGGAGGCTGCGTGAAAGGCGCGCAGCTCATCGGCAATGCGCCCGCCCAGCGCCGACCATGTCCCGCGCGAGACCAAGAGTTGCCCGCCC
>JBGSMF010000090.1:0-3509 GCA_041740315.1 Thermoflexales bacterium | reverse complement strand
GGGGTTGGCCGATGTGGCCGGCCCGGCCCGCGCGCTGCTGACAGCCGAGCGAACCGCGCTCAATTTTTTGGGGCGCATGTCGGGCATTGCCACGCTGACCCGGCAATTCGTAGATGCCGTGGCGGGCACCGGGGCCATCATTCTGGATACGCGCAAAACCGCGCCCGGCCTGCGCGCCGTAGACAAGTTGGCCGTGCGGCGCGGCGGCGGGCAAAATCACCGCATTGGGCTATACGACATGATCTTGATCAAAGACAATCATATTGACCATGCCGGCTCACTGGCCCAGGCGGTGCGCCGCGCCCGGGCAGCCCAGACCGGCCTGGAAATCGAGGTAGAGGCGCGCGCGTTGGACGATGTAAGAGCCGCGCTGGAATTGGGCATAGAGCGCATCTTGCTAGACAACATGACGCTAGCCTCCATGCGCCAGGCAGTAGAGCTAAACGCCGGCCGGGCCAAACTAGAAGCCTCTGGCAACGTGAGTCTGGACAATGTGCGGCAAATTGCCGAAACGGGTGTAGATTACATCTCAATTGGCGCGCTCACCCATTCGGCCAGAGTATTGGATGTGAGTTTCATGTGGGTAAAAGGAGAAATCTAGCTCGGTATCCCCATACCGAGCTAGATTGGTATCCCCATACCGAGCTAGATTGGTATCCCTATACCGAGCTAGATTGGTATCCCTATACCAAGCATATTAAGAGGGAGGTAATGATGAGTGAGTTGGATGTAGCTGAGATGTATGAAAAATTAAAGGCCATGCTGAGCGACGTTGTGCCCGATGTAGAATTGCGCTACAAAGCCAAGCTGGCGGTTGAAATCAATCGCTTGAAAAAAGAAAAAAATGCCGTGATCTTGGGCCACAACTATATGGAGCCGGCGCTGTTCCATTCGATTCCCGATTACGTGGGCGATTCGCTGGAACTGAGCCGCAAGGCCGCCCAGACCGATAAAGACATTATCGTGTTCTGCGGCGTGAAATTTATGGCCGAGACGGCCAAAATCCTCAACCCCACCAAGACCGTGCTGCTGCCTTCAGAAAAGGCCGGCTGCTCGCTGGCGGCCAGCATCACCGCCGACGATGTAAGGGCGCTGCGGTCAAAGTTCCCCGGCGTGCCGGTGGTGACCTATGTCAACACCTATGCCGATGTCAAGGCCGAATCGGACGTGTGCTGCACATCGGGCAACGCCGTCGCCGTGGTCAATTCGCTCCAGTCTGATACCATCATTTTTCTGCCCGATGAATACCTGGCTCAAAATGTGGCCAGAGAGACCGGCAAGCGCATCATCTTTCCAACCCCGGTTGACTTGGCTACACCGGAACCAATGCCCAAGGGATTGATCGGCTGGCGCGGCCGGTGCGAGGTTCACGAAAAATTTACCGTCCAAGACATCCGCAACATCCGGGCCCAGTTTCCAGACGTGGTCGTCTTGGCCCACCCAGAATGTAGTCCCCAGGTTGTTGAAGCGTCCGATTTTTCCGGCAGCACCACGGCCATGATCCGCTATGTAGAGCAAACCACCGCCCCGCGCTATTTGCTGCTGACCGAGTGCGCCATGGGCGATAACATTGCCGCAGCCAACCCAAACAAAAACATGCTGCGGCTGTGCAGCGTGCGCTGCCCGCACATGAACCAGATCACATTGGAAGACACGCTCAAATCGCTGCAAAACAACCAATACGTCATCGAGGTGCCGGAAGAAATTCGAATCAAAGCGGCGCGAGCGGTTGAGAGGATGATAGCAATAGGGTAACATTATGGCTGCACAAACCGACGTTCTCATCATTGGCTGCGGCATTGCGGGGGCCACCACCGCGCTGACCCTGGCGTGCAACCCCCGCTGCCGCATCACCATCATCGCCCGCGACCCCGACCCGCACGAATCGAACACGCGCTATGCCCAGGGCGGCATTGTGGGCTGCGGGCCAGATGACAATGCCGCCAGTTTGACCAACGATATTTTGGCGGCGGGGGCGGGCGTCAGCTCGCCGCAGGCGGCCCACATCTTGGCCCAAGAAGGCCCGGCCCTGCTGAACCAAATCCTAATCCAAACCGCCGGCATCCAGTTCGACCAAGACGCCAACGGCCAACTGGACTGGGGCCAAGAAGCCGCCCATTCACACCGGCGCATTTTGCACGTGGGCGACGGCACCGGCCAGGCCATCATCACGGGCCTGATTGCGGCGCTGCAACGCTGCCCCAATGTCACCATCCTCGCCAATCACACTGCGGTTGACCTGATCACTTTCCCGCACCACTCACGCGACCCGTTGGCCGTCTATCAGCCCATTGCCTGCCACGGTGTGTACGCTTTTGACCGGCAAGCCCGCACAGTGCATCGCTACCTGGCAACAGCCACAGTGCTGGCTACCGGCGGGATGGGCCGCATTTACCGCAACACCACCAATCCACCCGGCGCGCGCGGCGATGGCCTGGCCATGGCGCATCGCGCCGGCGCCCGCATCATTAACGCCGAATACGTGCAATTCCACCCCACTGCCCTGGCCGTGCCCGGCGCCGAGGGTTTTTTGATCAGCGAAGCGGTGCGCGGCGAAGGCGGCCTTTTGCTTTCGCCAGAGGGGCACGCCTTTATGGCCGATTACTCGCCCGAATGGAAAGAGCTGGCCCCCCGCGACGTGGTGGCGCGCGCCATCCATCACCAGATGGAAACCCACGGCTATTCTCACGTGCTGCTCGATATCGCTTCGCGCATGCCCGCCGACGCCATCCGGCTGCGCTTTCCCAACATCTATGCCACCTGCCTCAAAGCCGGCGTAGATATCACGCGCGAGCCAATCCCGGTGGTGCCGGCGGCGCACTATGCCTGCGGCGGTGTGATGGTAGATGAATGGGGGCGGTCAAGCATCGCAAACCTCTACGCGGTAGGCGAAGTGAGCTGCACTGGCCTGCACGGCGCAAATCGTTTGGCCTCGACCTCGCTGCTGGAAGGGCTGGTGTGGGGGCACCGGGCCGCGCAAGATATTGCGGGACAAATTGGCAATTTGTCCCACCGGCCCAATTTTGACAACGTGCCACCCTGGGACGAGAGCGGCCTGGAGGCCGATGCCGACCCGGCCCTGATCCAGGGCGATATGCAAACCATCCAAAACATCTTGTGGCATTACGTGGGCCTGGCGCGCAGCGCCGATAGGCTCTCGCGCGCCATTCGCGAACTGCGCCACCTATGGAACGAGATCGAAACTTTTTACCGCGCCACCAAGCTCAGCGACGGGTTGATTGGCCTGCGCAACGCCATCGAGGCGGCGCTTATTGTGGCGCAGGCCGCCCGCCACAACCGCCAGAGCCGAGGCTGTCATTATCGCCAGGATTCCGTGTTGGCAGAGGGCGACCGACTGATCTAAATTGGTAACTATTCCGAAAATAACTCGCTTATGCGGCAACAGGTGCCATCTCGATGTGTACCAAGCCGCCTGTAAGTTTCTCTAATTGGCGGGTGAGGTAAGAGACCTTGACTTCCTTTTGACGTTGATCATAATAATCATCACC
>JBGSMF010000089.1:0-14217 GCA_041740315.1 Thermoflexales bacterium | reverse complement strand
TTTGGCGCTCACGCTGGCATAATTGCCTAGCGCATCCACCGCATAGTCGCGGGCGATGACGCTCGAATCACTGCGAATGATTTCGGCCAGGCTTGGCAGCAACCCGGCCATCACCTTGGGCGCAAGCGCCGCCGTCAGCGCCAGCGCGTGGATTGCTTCCCACCGCGCGCGAGTGGTCTTGTGGGCGACCAAGGGCGCCAAGGCCTTGGCGTAGGGCGCAATCCATTCGGGTTTTTCTTCGGCCAGCTTGGTCATCACTTCGGCGCAATCGCCCACCAACGCCGCATCGCTGCTTTTCAGCCCCTGCACAATTTCATCCAGCAAAGCAGGACTGGCTACGCACTGCACCACCACCCGCAGATTTGACTTTTCGCTGCGATCCCCAACCTGAGACGATAGTTGGTCCAAAATACTCATCGCGCCTCCTAGCACATAAACATTAGAGTTTATCGGAAATAACGTAGCCAACGTATCCCCACACCTGCACTTGTGCCAAGCGCAGCGCAGGTGCAAGCCTGCCCTGGACGGGCAGTCCAGGGTGTACGTTGGCGGACTGGCATGGGGATGCCAGTCCTGCTATTTCCGATAATGTCTATTGTTATTTCTGAGAATTTCGAGTGTTTTGTCGTTCCCTCACACCTCGATCAAGGTGTATTCTTTGCTGCCCAATCCAAGCTGCGCCGCGGCGTCAAGTTGAGGTTGTCCATCCACACCCAGCGTCTCGGCCAAAATGTGTTGACCTGTTTTGACACCCCGGTCTTCCGCCAGCGAGCTGGGCAAAGGCACCGCAGCATCAATCAGGTTCAGCGTTGCCTGATCGATCGCCACAATGTCCGTAGAAGCCAATATGCCTTGATCTTGCACCAGGGGGGTGTCGGCGCAAGGCATGCAATCACATTCAGGCTGCACCTCCAGCGCAAAGTTGAAATAGAGCACCTTGCCCGGCTTGAAGGTGCTGAGCACCGCCAGAGTCCCTTCGGCCAGCGCCATCATAAACTCGTCTGCGCCGCGCTTTTGCAACTGGATTGCATCCATCGGGCAAACTCGCTCGCAGCGACCGCAACGCCAGCACTTGTCGTCGTCCACGACCAGCTTGCCATCTACTTCCGAAATGGCTGCGGTTGGGCAGACGTGCAAACACTGCAAGCACAAATTGCACAACTCGGCGTCACGCACAACGGTTGAGTCTGGGCTGGCGGCGTGCAAATGCCCCCGCGCCTGCTTCCAATCGCCGCTGCGATGGCGGCCCGCCACGCCCCCCATCGCCAGGTTCTTGATTGCCCCGCCATAGCCTGATGCAATATGTCCCTTGCAATGGCTAACGACAATCATAGCCGGCGCGTCGTAAATCGCCGAAGCAATTTGCACGCTCTTGAGCACCGGGCCAGCCGGCACCTGGATGCTGTCATACCCAAACAATCCATCGGCCATGACGACGGGGCAGCCCACTGACTGGGGATTGATGCCGTTTTGATTGGCAAGCTCCAAATAGTCCCAGCCTGGGATGCGCACAGTGTCGCACACAAAAGGCTTGCCGCCGACTGCCTTGACGGCGTCTGCCAGGATGCGCAAAAAGCGCGGGCGCACAATGCGGTGAGCCCCCTCGGAGCCAAAATGTGTTTTGATAGCCACGTATTCCTGGTTGGCAATCGCCTGGCCCAAGCCCATCTTTTCAATCAACCGCCCCAACCCGGCCACCTGGCTGGCGCTGTAATCCCAGCGTTTCACGCGCGCTGGCGCAAAATAAACCTGGCTGTGCATTTTTGTTCTCTCCTGATAGTATTGAATTTGATGACGTATCCCATTGTACTCCCAATGGGCAATCTTGAGCAAATGGCGGTAAAATCAGCTTGTGGTAGAATTTATTGAGGGCCACATCAGATGCATCACTTTTGCCACAGGTGGCTATGCTACCAAGCAAGAATTTTCCCTTTTGGAGCAAGCGATGAAAACAACAAAACACACCCATGTGATTTCGTTGCTATTGGCGCTAGTGTTCGGGCTGATGTTTGGGCCAATGTTCCCCTGGCAGGCACGGACCGCCGCGCCCGCCGACGATATTGAGCCCTACACGTACAAACTCGACCAATCCACCTCGGCTTTTCAAATTTGGACAACGCCACCCAGCGAGCGGGTGTTCAAAGATTCTCCTGTTCCCGCTGCCACCGGCGCAGAGGTCAAAGTCTATGCTGCTCAGAACGAGTTTGAACCGTTTCAGGTGGTGGTCAGGCCGGCGGCATCGGGGAGCGTTGTGGTCAGCATTGACGCCTTGAGCGCGGGCATTACGACCGAACTGTACCAAGTCAAGTATGTCAACATCGAACAGGCCACCGACAGCCTGGGCCGCACCGGGCCTTACCCCGACCCGTTGTGGCCGCTAGACAACGGCGCGACGGTCGCCGTAACCACCAACGAAAACATGGCCTTTTGGTTCAGTGTGTTTGTGCCGCCAGGCACAGCCATGGGCGATTACACAACTAATGTCCATATCGGCGGGCTCAGCATCCCGGTGCGGCTGCATGTCTTTAATTTCGCCATCCCCGACGAGCTTCACGTCGCCTCTCGGATGAACTTTTCTTACCAGACTATCCTGAGCAAATACAGCGTCCCCGGCTACGACGCCGAATATTGGATGTACGTGGATGCCATCAAGCACTACTTTATTGATCACCGCCTCACGCCCTCTAGCATCTTGTGGCCGGGCGGCCTGACAGGCGGCGGCACGTTTGCCAATCCATTTATTGACTATGACTGCGTGGCGCACACATTTACGGACAACGAAGGCATCTGGGGCTTTGAAGACCTGGCGCAGCGTTACATCGCCGGCGATGGTCTGCTGGATGGGCAGTTCAGCGCGCCGTTTAACGGCGGGGTAGGCTTTTCCAGCTTTATGGCGGCGGGGTTTGTGCACAACGACCCTTCGCAAGATCAGCGCCCGTCCGGCTTTTGCGGGCAGACGCTCAGCGGCAGCGATTGGTTGCAAAACCCCACCTCGGCGTATAACCAGGCCTGGTTCGCCTACGTCACAGCCATGCAGAATTACCTTGACAGCCTGGACTACCTGGACGAGGCCTATCACTATTTTGCCAACGAGCCGCAAGACCAGGCTGATTACGACGCCGTGGCATGGTACTCACGCTACTCGCACCAGGCCGCGCCCAATCTCAAACTGATAGTTTCAGAGGGACCCAAACCAGAAATTTACGCCAACCCCAGCTATCCCAATGCTCACATTGACATTTGGCTGCCGGTATTGAACGAATACAACCCCACCGCCTCGCACGACCGGGAGCTGAGCTATGGTGAAGAGTCGTGGATCTATTTTTTGCACGGCACCCGCCCACCGTACTTTAACCCCATCACGCTAGACCACCCCGGCATCGAGAGCAAGCTGACCGGCTGGTTTTTGTACAAGTATCGCCTGCGCGGCATCGCCTACTATTCGCTCAATGATTGGAGCAAGAATCCCTGGACCGACCCAATGACCGACGGCCACAACGGCGACACTTTTCTGCTCTACCCGCCCTCAGAGAGCAACTCGAACATTCCCTATGGTTCCAACGGCCACCGCCTTGTGCCCTCGATTCGCTTTGAGTTGATGCGCGACAGCCTGGAAGATTACGAATATCTCTATGCGCTGAGCGGGGGGCGACCGGAAATAGGCGTAACCGACGCCGCCGACCCCCAAGTCAACAAGATCATCTCTGGCCTGACCAGCTATACCCGCAACAGCGAGTTTATGTACAATCTGCGGCGATTGATCGGACTAAAGAACGGCGGCGAGATCGCCACCATTCCTGATATTCAGCCGCCACCCGGCCACCCGCGGGCCGAGGGGCCGCCGGGCGATTATTACATCAACTTTCAGGACCCCGCCGGGCAACCTACGGCGAACCCCCTGGTGGTGAACAACAAAACGTACATGAAAATTGGCTGGAACGAGTACGAGGCCAATACTTTGCTGGGCTATGGCTGGTATGGCGACATGGCGCACGTGATGCACACCTATCTAAGCAGCGGCCCAAACGTGCTCCAACGCAGCATCATCTATGACGATTGGGGGCGGCAAAAGACCTTCGAGTTTGACCTGCCCAACGGCGAGTACAACGTCACCGTCTCAGTCGGCTGGCAAGACCGGACCTATTCGCATCACAAAGTTGACATCGAGGGCGCCAGCTTTGTCAACGACGAGGCAACGACCCCCTCCAATCCTTACCTGGTGCGCACCCAAAGCCTGTACATCGCCGACAACAAATTGACAATGGCCGTGGGCATCTTTGACGAGTACACGATGCTCAATTACCTCGACATCGAGGCGGCGTATGTGCCGCCCACTACAGTGAGCGACCTGCGCGTGGCCGAGGCATTCACCAGCACCGGAACGCTCACTGCCACACTGGCCTGGACCCCGCTGGCCTCGGCCATCACCACAACCATCCGCTACGCGGACATCCCCATCACCACAGCCAATTGGCCCAGCGCCACGCTGCTAACCGACTCTTTGCCCGGCGCGCAGAATAGCTATATCGCCACGCTGCCCTACACCACTGGCATGGTGTATTTTGCCCTCAAGATTCAAGACGAGCAAGGCGTCTGGTCTGGCCTGTCTAACAATGCCTTTTGGCCGCATTTCGATGTGTATCTGCCATTGGTAAGGAAATAAGAGATTATGAAAACACAACTTTTTAGATTGGTTCTTGCGCTGATCTTGCTGGCAACAGTGAGCCTGTGGGCATCGCACATTCACGCCGGGAGCGCCGAGGCGACCTTGCAGACTTTGATCTACCAGGATGGCTTTGAAGATGGCGATTATACGCAAGCTGAAGGCGCCAATGGGCTGGCGTGGAGCGTGATTAGCGGAGATGCCAGCGTGGACAGCGTTGATGGCAGTCTTCAGGTGGGGGTGGACCGGGGTCTCTCACTGATCGCCACGACCCAGCGCATCGCGGGTGACGAATACACACTGCGCTTTAATGGGCGCATCACCTGGAGCGCACCGGGCAGAATCGTGGCACTATACAAAGACGAGAATAACTATTACTCGGTCGGCCTGGGCAACCAGCCCGGCATTTATCGAAAATTGAACGGCAGCGAGGTCCAACTGCACGACGACCCAGAGAGCCTGATCCGCCTGCCGCACGGAAGCGGTGTGACCGGCACATTCAAAGTCTATGTCCACAACACCGGCCAATCCGTCGTCGTCAAAGCTGACAAGGCCGGCGATGGGGTGGATTACGACATTGAGATTCTAGACACCGACCCCGCAGCGATAGCAATGTTCACTCACACCGGCATCGGGATGATGAGCGGCGGCGGCGAGCCAGACCCGCCCTGGTTTTACATTGACAACGTAGCAGTTTACGACGGGTTAGTTGTGGATAGCTACACGCCGGCAACCTACTATGTTGATCAGAATCACCCCCAGGCCAGCGATGATAACCCAGGCACAGAGAGCCTGCCCTGGCTAACCATCCAAAAAGCAGCGGGTTCGGTCTGGGCTGGCGATACAGTGATTGTCAAAGCAGGCACGTACAACGAGCGCATCACGTTTACGAATGGAACGCGGGGAGCGCCCGGCCAAGTCATTACGTTCAAAGCGCAGCCCAGGCGTTCTGTGACCATGTGGGGATTCTATACCCGCTATGCTCACTATCTGCGGATGGAAGGGTTCAACATCATCACCGACCCATCTCTGACAGGATGGACAGAACAGAACGGCGTGTTCATCGCCAGCGATCACGTGGAGGTGGTGGACAATTATCTCTACAACCTCAAAGGCACCGCCATTTCAGGGACTTCGGTTGGGGCAATCGTATCCCATAATCGCATCTATCACAGCCAGGCGGGCCTTGCCATCTCTGGATCCGATTGGCTGGTGGAAGGGAACGAGGTCGAGCGCCTGTTCGACTATGGCGGCGGAGATTGTGATTATTCCCGCTTTTTTGGAGATAACCACGTCATCCACGGCAACTTTTTCCACGGCACTCTGTTCAACGAGGTTGGCAGCGCGCACGTGGATTGTTTTCAAACCTTTGACAACAACGGCGAGTTTGCCCACCACGTTATTTTCGATGGCAATGTATGTTACGACTTTCACCAGGGTTTTATGGGCGAAGCCGCTTATTATGGCGACATTTCCGACCTCATCTTTCGCAACAACATTTTTGCCCACGGTGGCGCTTGGGGATTGTGCGTCCACCAGATCCAAAACGTCACCGCGGTGCACAATGTTTTCGCGGATATCCAATATCACGGCATCGGGTTCCGCGATGGCGCTAGCGGTGTGGTGAGGAACAATATCTTTTACAATGCCGGCTCGAATTATTGGGCCGCAGATGGCGGCTCGGTTCAAGGCAGCCACAATATTCTGTACCAGACCGATGGTTCTATTGACCCCACAGATTTTCCAAACGATTTGGTGAACGTTGATCCGCTGCTCGTTGACCCGACTGCCGACGATTATGACATTCAAGCGGACAGCCCGGCCATTGACGCCGGTTTGAACGCAGGCGTGACGACCGATTTAAAAGGCACTCCCCGCCCCCAGGGAGACGGATACGACATCGGCGCATACGAATTTACTCCGCCACTGGTTTTGAGAGGGACGCCCGGGCCTCAGACCATCTATCTGAGTTGGAGCGTCAACGTCACTCTGCCCATCACCACCACCTGGCACATCGAATACTATAGTCAGACGGTAGCCTCGACCATCGTGGCGACCAACTCGCTGACCAACACTGCCCGCGTCTATACCCTCACCGAGCTGACCAACTATGTCTGGTACACCGTCACGCTCAACGCCATGCTGGATAGCACCCCGTTCCTGACCGACACCGTGCGCGTGATGCCTACCGACCTGCTGGTGTATTTGCCGCTAGTGATGAAAGGATTCCAACTCTACCAGTCCAACCGGCAGTTCGCGTCCGATGTGGCTGCGGCGAGAGTGGATGCGCGGCTTGGGCCGGCGGCATCGGACGCCGCTGATCCGTGGATCGTGTTTACGCCAGCCACCAACACGCTGCCCATGTCGGCCAACCTGCTGCTCAATCCCGGCTTTGAGAGCGGATCGCCCATCACCGCCACTAACTGGAATGTTTATGGTTCCGGCTACGGCATAGACGAAACCGGCGGACGCGGCGGCGGGCGGGCGCTGCGCCTGATCAATGCGGCCAGCGCCGAATCACACGGCGCATATCAGGTCGTGACGCTCAATCAAACGCAGACCCTGCCGATCTATCTCAGCGGTTGGAGCAAAGCCGAAGGCGTCACTGGCGACAGCGATAACAACTATAGCGTTTACCTTGATGTGTATTACGTGGATGGCACGCCGTTATACGGCCAGACAATCGCCTTCGACGCCGGCACACACGATTGGCAATTCCGCGAACGCTTTATCGTCCCCGCCAAACCGATCGAGTCCATCAACGTCTATTGCCTGCTGCGCAACACACACACAGGCACTGCCTGGTTCGATGATCTGCGCTTGAGTCAAGTGCAGGCCGAGGTGGCCGATTTCGACAGCGTCCAGGTTGCGACGAGCTTGCCCTCGCCGCTGCCTTATAGCGGCCCAGATGTATGGCTTTCGACGAACGACGGCCTGAGCCTGACGCTGGCCTCTGACGGCGGCGCCGTGACCAACGTGAATCTAGCCGGCGTTCCTATCCAGGATTCGGCGCGCGCCTACCTGGGCGGCTTTTTCGTGCGCGACGTTGCGGCGCAGGGCGATTATTATCACGTGGGCGGCAGCGTCAGCCAGATTGGCCAAACCCTTTTCCACACAAGTACACTCCCAGCCTTGGGGTTGGATTTCCATGCCATCTATACCGCTACTGCCGATCGCATCGCCATCCACGCCGAGTTGACAGACACAGCCAGCCTCACGCGCGCGCTCACGCTCTATTTTGCCCTGCCTTTCAGCGCCACGAACTGGACGTGGGGCGATGACATTCGCGCCGAGCGCGTCATCGGCGGTGCGAAAGAGTTTGCCAACTTGGGTTGGTACAGCGATCTCGGCGCGAACGACCACCTCAGCAAATATCCGTGGGCCGGCTTGAGTGGACCTTTTGGCGGCATCGCGTTGGGCGTGCCGCTGGATAGCCCGCGCGCGCTGCGCCTGATCTACAACCCGTCCACGCACCAATTCTATGCCGCCTTTGACCTGGGTCTCTCGCCATTGACGGCCAAATTCCCCAACCGAGCCTGGGTGGATTTTGTCCTCTATCGCTTTGAGGCGAACGGCGGCTTTCGCGCGGCGGCGCAGGGCTACTATGACCGCTTTCCGCAATCGTTCACTCGCCGCATCCCACCCGAACGCGAAGGCATCTGGGTGGCTTTTTCCAGCCTGTCGCCGATCACGAACGTGCAGGATTTCGGCATCGGCGTCCACGAGTTGGGCAGCTTGAATCAAGTCGCCTTTGATGACGGCGCGGGCATTTTGTCTTTCCGCTACGTTTCTGAACCGTGGTCACACTGGCTGCCGATCACCACAACCAGCGTGGACGTAAACGACTATGACCAGGTGATGGCCTACCTGCACGATCAACATCAACATGGTTCAACCACACAGCGTAACCGGGCCGAAGCGACGCTGAGTTCGGCTTTCTTTGATGAGAACGGCCATTATCGCTACGAGCCAGATGTGGAGCCGTGGTGCAGCGGGGTGGGCGGCTGCGCTGTTTTCACGCTCAATCCCGATCCCGACATCGCCGACGCCGCGTACCCGATCAACGCCGCCAAACTGGACTGGAATGTGACAGTGCAACAAGTCTATACCACCACGCCCGGCCTCGACGGCGAATATATTGACAGCTACCTGGCTCAGGCAACTGAGCTGGATTTTCGCGCCGCGCATTTTGCAGCGACGGACACACCGCTGACGTATCGCCCAACCGACCGGCGAGTCGGCATCCCAGAGGTTTTTGCCACCACCGAGTTTGCGCGCTGGTTGGCGCAGGATGTTCATCAACGCTTTGGCCGGCGCGCGATGGCGAACGGCATCCTATTGAACATGCCGTGGGGCGCCGATTTGTTCGACTTTATGGGCAAGGAGACCGACTGGCTGCGCACCGGCAGTTTCGCGCCCGATAGCGATGCTACGCTCAACTATCATCGCACGCTCGCTTATCAGCGGCCTTATGGCCTGTTGATGAATACCAACTTTGACAATCTCAGTTACGCGCTGGTCGAGCGCTATTTTCAGGTGTGCCTGTTCTATGGCATCTATCCCAGCATGTTCAGCCACAATGCTTCAGAAGATCGCTACTGGGATGATCCCACGTTGTACAACCGTGATCGTCCGCTGTTTCAGCGTTACATTCCACTGATCCGCCGCTTGAACGTGGCCGGTTGGCAGCCAATGACTTGCGCCTCGACCTCAGACGCGCATGTCTACATCGAACGATTTGGCAATTGGCCGGACATGCACCTGACGCTGCGCAACACGCTGGATGCGGCGGCTACTGTGACTGTCACGGTGCAGGCGAATGTTTTGGGCTTGCCTGCCGTGCCTATCAACGCCAGCGCGCTCCTGGCCGGAACATCTCACCCGCTCAGCGCCGGGGCCAACCGAACGCTGACGATTACGTTGGCCCCGCAGGCGAGCGAGATACTCGTGTTATTCAGCCACGCTGTTTACTTGCCCCTTGTATTGAGAGCGTATTGACAACCGCCTGAATGAGAGCCTAACAAGTAAGGAGAGTGTCCAATGAGAAGCAAATGCCTGCCTTTAATTTTCCTCTTTTTGGTTTTTTCACTCCAGGGGACTGAACCCAATATCAGCGCAGCTCGACTCCAGACCGTCCAGGCTCCGGTGCTCAAGTGGCAGCACGGCGGCTGCTACAGCTCTTGGTGCGAGACTGGCTGGTATTCGTCTCCGGCTGTGGCCGACCTGGACGGCGATGGGACCGCCGAGGTCGTTGCTGGCGCATACACAATCTTTATTCTCAACGGCGAGGACGGCTCTGTCCAGAAGAGCATAGATACACCCGGCAGCCGGGTGTGGCCCGGCGTCGTCGTGGCTGACCTGGACAACAACGGTGACCTGGAAATTGTCACTGCGCAAGGGGGCGGTTATGTGAATGTCCTCAACCACGCAGGCGACATTGTCTGGACGCAGCAGCCCGTTTCCAACGAACTGCGCGGCCTTGCCGTTTATGATCTAGATAGCGACGGCACGCTAGAGATCATTGTCACCGGCGCAGTCGGCAGCGGCGTTAATACCTGGGTCTATGAACACAACGGCGCGCTCCGCGCGGGCTGGCCGCAGTTGAGCAACGACAGCGGTTATGCCTGGGGCGTTTTTAATGACAATGCTGCCGTTGGAGATTTGAACGGCGACGGGACAGGTGAAATCGTCGTACCTTCTGATGTGCACTATATCTGCGCTTACGAGCCAAACGGCGTTCAGATTCCGGCCCACTCGATGTACGGCGACAAAGCCTGGGGCAAGGTGGGCGTTCACGTGGATCACGCGGTTGACTTGCGGGGCTATGCCCACTGCGGCACCGAGCACCGCCCGAACTTTGCCCATACGCCCGCCAACATGGTGGATGTCAACGGCGACGGCGTGATGGAAGTGATTGCTATGGGCAATGTTTACAACTGCGGCACCGACCCCTACACGAGCCTGTACGAAATGCCATTTATCTTTAACGCCGACCGCACCCGTTGGAACGCTGACGGTTTCGATTGGACCGCCATTCCAGTCCCAGATGCCCAGGCTGCCCCACTGATCGAGGATTATGATATCATCGAGAGCAACATGTCCAACCCAGTGAGCGCCGACCTGGACGGTGATGGCTTGTTAGAGGTTCTCTACCCTTCGTATGATGGCCGCGTCCACGCCTACTGGCTCGACAAGACCGAGCACGACAACTGGCCCTATGCCGTCTACACCGGGGGCATTTATCGCTTTGCATCCGAGCCGGCCGTGGCCGACCTGGATAATGACGGCCACGCCGAGGTAATTTTCGCTTCGTGGGCGCAAAAAGGCTCTAACCAGACCGGCAAGCTGCACATCTTGAATTACGAGGGGAACGTGATACACGAAGTTAACTTGCCCGCAGCCTATGGCAGTCCCGATTGGAACGGCGCGCTGGCGGCACCCACGTTGGACAACATTGACGCCGATGCCGACCTGGAGGTGGCGCTCAACACTGCCCATTCGGGCTTTGTGGCCTACGACCTGCCCGGCACGGCGAATGCGCGCGTCTTGTGGGGCACGGGACGCGGGAACTATCAGCGCACGGGGATTGCGCAAGGATCGCTCTACTCCTCGCAAGTGAGAGTACACCCCCACCTGCCCAACCCCGGCGATACCCTCACATACACCATTCGGCTAAAGAATCCTGGCCTGACTCTGCGATCTGTCCACGTCACCAGCACGTTGCCTTTGGAAGTGACCTATCTAGGAAACCTGTGGGCATCGTCTGGCAGCTATAGCGAGGCAGGCGGAGTAATCACCTGGGCGGGCGTCGTGACAACCAGCAAACCTGTGACCATCACTTTTGGCGTTACGGTGGACGCAGGAATCACCACCCCTACGGCGATTATCAATCCTGTGTTGATGGATGACGGCCTGGGAAATATATTGTCCGGGCAAGCAGTTGTCATCGTCAATGGCTATGGCATCTACCTGCCGCTGGTCCGCAAGCACTAGGCGAGTCGGCTGCGCCAACCCAAAGCAGCAAGTTTGAAAATTTGGGGTCATATAACCAACTAGAAAGGAGACACCAATGCGCACTCGACGATTGTTTTTGCTTTTGGTTTTACTGGTTGGCCTGATGGGGACACTCTCGGCCCCGGTCCGGGCAGCCGCCTCGTTAGAACTCTATGGCACCTTTCACGCGATGGGCGTCATTATCACCCTGGATGCAGGCGACGATCCCGATGGCGATGCCGTCGCCGCCGTCGAATACCGCAGTGGGGGCAGCGCTTACCGGGCCGGCTTTCCCCTCACTCGCGTGAACAGCACGCGCTTTGCAGGCAGCCTCTTTTGGCTAGAGCCGGGCACTGCCTACGATGTGCGCGTCACATTTAGCGACCCCGATGGCGCGCTGCACGGCGTCGCTGTAGAGGCGACGGCCTCTACCCGCGCCGAGATCGCCATCCCCGCGCCGAACAATTCCTACTATGTCAGCCCCAGCGGTGGCGGGACGACCTGTGGCCTGGCAACACCTTGCGAGCTGTCCGAAGGCCTCAGCCAAGCCCTGCCCGGCGATGAGGTGGTTCTGCGCGGCGGCGATTATTATGAAGGCGAGCTAAGCATCCCTCGTTCTGGCGAAGCGGGCGCGCCCATCGTCATCCGCGGCTATGAAGGCGAGGTGGCGGTTCTGGAGGGCGGCGACCCCGCGACCTTTGCCTGGGCAGACCAAGGAGGCGGCGTTTACCAAACCACTGTCAACGCAGCCGATACCCACCTGGTCACAGCAGATGGCGCGCGCCTCTATCCTTACCAGAGCCTATCTGATTTGCAAAACCTTGTATGGGGAATACCTGGCTTTTATGCCAGCGGCACAACCTTGTCTGTCCGCTTGGACGGAAATGCCAACCCCAACAGCGCCGACATTGTCGTTTCGCGCTACAATTATGCCTTTTCTGTTGGACAGGACTATATTTACTTTTCGAACCTGACCTTTCGCCATTATGGACAGGGGTCTTGGGCCAAGGGCATCTATTTCAACGACGCCAGCGATAACCTGGTGCAAAATTGCATCTTTGCAGTCAACGACCTGGGTATTGGCATCAAACGCGACTCTCATCGCAACGTCATTCAGGATAACGAATTCTACGACACCGACTTCAACTGGCCGTGGGATGCGGTCAAGCAAGGCATCGGCCTGGAAACAGGCGGCGTGCGCTTTTACAGCCCCACCACCGGGCGCGGCAACATTATCCGGCGCAACACCTTTCACGATTACTTTGATGGCTTTGGGGGATGTCCCGAGCAAACTGGCGATGAAACAAACGAGACCGACGTCTATGAAAATCTGGCCTACAACATTGGAGATGACGGAATGGAAACCGACGGCCAATGCAGCAACGTCCGCATCTGGGGCAACACCTTCCACGACGTGCTCATGGGCATCTCTCTGGCCCCCGTCTACGATGGCCCCGTCTATGCCATTCGCAATCTCATCTACCGCACCGGCGTGGGGAACAATGATTACTCTGGCAGCCCCTTCAAGTTCAACAGCGGATACGATCAATCTGGCTCAATGTATGTCTTTCACAACACATCCGATGCGGCCCTGCCCGGCAACAATGGCATTTACATCAAATCACCGGGGACGTGGGTGATGATCTATGCCCGCAACAATATCTGGTCTGGCACAGACTATGCGCTGAACGACTATAATACCAGCCAACCTCTCGACCTGGACTATGACAATCTGTGTAACGACGGCGCGAACGATTTGGTGCGCTGGGATGATACTCGCTATGCCACGCTAGCCGCTTTTAGCGCCGCCACGGGCCAGGAACCCAACGGTCTCAATGTCGAGCCTGGTTTTGCCAACCCGGCCGGCGGCGGCTATACCCTCGACGCTGGCAGCGACCTGGTTGATGCTGGGGTGATCATCCCTGGCATCAACGACGATTTTGTGGGCGACGCGCCCGACGTTGGAGCCTTTGAATACCAGGGTTATGGTTTTGCGTTGAGCGCAACGCCAGCGGCGCAAGCCACCGTGCCTGGAGGGATTGCTGTGTATACGCTCGACGTTCAAGCGATCGGCGGCTTTTCCCAGACCGTCACGCTGAGCGCCGCCGCCCCATCGCCCAGCCTGACGCTAGAACTGGCTCCTGGCAGTATCGTGCCGTCTGGGCAGGCCACGCTTGTCATTACAAGCACCCACGCAGGAACGCTCTTGCCTGGTCTGTGGTACAGTGTGCCCATCACCGGCGCCGCCGGCGGGGTGACTAGTACCATCTCGGTCAGGCTACTGGTAGGTGGCGCGCGTCTCTATCTGCCCGTGGTCACCAAAGAAGAGTAAAAGTTCGAACCCTGGCTTAGAGAGGAGTATGCTGATGGAAGGATAGCTGGACTTTTTGATATTGTGGAACAAACCAAACTTGATCTCATATTCACTACCGTACACTTTTTCATTCTGCCACGAACACCTGCACTGCGCGCAGGCGCAGGTTTCACGAATTAGCACGAAAAAGACAGAGCAAATTAGTGGAATTCGTGCAATTCGTGGCTAAAAATCTCGGCATTGTTCT
>JBGSMF010000088.1:0-3314 GCA_041740315.1 Thermoflexales bacterium | reverse complement strand
TATTCGTTGAACATCCAGAAGATTCCGACAAAAAGGCCAAGGGCAAAGATAACCAGGATGGAGGCATAAAAAGGTGCGGAAGAAAGGGAAATCTTACGGGATCCCGGCGCCAGCAGCCAGCGATCTGGGGCCAGCGCCCGCACCTGCGCCAGTTCTTCTAGCTGCGTAGCGCCTACCACAAAGCCCACCTGCTTTGCATCGCCCCACCTTTGCCCTAACCGCGCCACATGCCGGTACAGCGGCTCATCGCCAAAATTCTGAACCTCTGCCGCAGATGGATTTGAGGTCTGGCACAGCACAAAAACCATCTTGCCGGCAAAATCCAAAAATGGCGCAATGCTGTCTCGCCCCAGGTACGGGCTGACCGTCACCGCATCTGCCCCCCACACCTCAAAGGCGGCTCGCGCGTATGCCTTGGCCGTGCTGCCAATGTCGCCCCGCTTGGCGTCTAGCAACACCGGAATGTCGTTCGGTACCGCCGCAATCACCTTGCGCAGTGCGCTCAACCCCTCTGGCCCATACTGCTCGTAAAAAGCGAAATTTGGCTTGTAACAGCACACCAGGTCGGCCGTCTGCTCAATGATGCCCATGCTCCAGTGGACCAGCCTCTCTTCAATTCCCTCGCCCAGGTCAGGCACAGCATCCGGGTCAAGCCCCACACACAATAGCGAATTGTTTCTCTCAATCGTGCCAATCAACTTGCCCACAAAACCTGTCTTCATGTCACCTCCATATTTGCCCTTACCAAAGAGTCACCATCTCTCCTTGTCTCTCTGTCACCTTGTCACCTTCTCACCTTGTCAACATCATGCCTTCCCCAACACTGCCGCCAGCAGCGCCATGCGGATATACATCCCGTTCTTCACCTGTCTAAAGTACGCCGCGCGGGGGTCGCTATCTACCGCATAATGAATCTCGCCCACGCGAGGCAGCGGGTGCATCACCACCATCTTGGCCTTGGCTTGCTTCATAATCTCTGGCGTGATCTCGTATTGATTTTTCACCTCGTCATACTGGGCCATATCCGTAAAGCGCTCTTTCTGAATGCGGGTCACGTAAAGCACATCGGCATTCTCAATCACGTCAGCCACATTGTGCGTTTCGCGCACTGGCATCTTTTTGTCAATCACCTCATTCATCAGCGCCAGCGGCAAGCGCAAAATGTCGGGCGAGACAAAGCGCAAGCTAACATTATACTGCAACAGCAGTTTGGTCAGCGAGTGCACCGTGCGGCCATAGCGCAAGTCGCCCACCATCGCAATCTTGAGTCCGTCAATTTGTCCCACCTCCTCCTGAATCGTAAACAGGTCTAGCAAGGCCTGGGTAGGATGCTCGCCCGCGCCATCGCCCGCGTTGATCACCGGCACGTCGGCATAGTCGGCCGCCACCTTGGCCGAGCCGATTTCAGGGTGACGAAGGACGATAACATCAGAGTATTGCTCCAGCGTGCGGATGGTATCGGGCAGGCTCTCGCCTTTGCTCACGCTGCTGAACTGCACCCCCTGCGTAATGGGAATGACGCTCCCGCCCAGGCGCTCCATCGCCGCAATGAATGATGCGCTGGTGCGGGTGCTTGGCTCGTAAAACAAGCACGTCAAAATATTGCCATACAGCAAATCGCACGCCCCCACCCGCTCGACCATCTCGCGCATTTCGTGCGCGCGGCTAAAGATATAGGCCAAGCGATCACGGTCGAATTGGCTGACCGAAAGGATATCCTGTCCCGTCAGTCCATTGCTATAACCTATACGCTTGGGCATTTTGTCAAAATCAAACAATCTGGGCAAATCTTTTTCCATTTATCTCTGCTCCTTTCAAGTATATTCAAAAAAAAGCCCGCGCATGCGAGCTTTTTGGTCAAATGAAATGTCCTTCCTGAAAGACAATCTTTCCCCTCAACACCACCTGCAGCACTCGGCCGCGGGCCATCATGCCGGCAAAAGGACTCCATCCACACTTGGTGTAGAGGCTCTCGTCAGCCAGTTCATAGGCCGCGTCAAGGTCAACCTCAACCCAGCTATCGGGTTGTTGAGGTAGCCCATAGATGCGGCGGGGATTATGCGCCATCAGCGCAACCAGCCGCTCCAGCGTCAAGCGCCCCTCGGCCACTGCCGTCAGCATCAGCGGCAGCGCCGTTTCCAACCCCGGCACTCCCGGCGGCGCTTGCACCCTATGCCCCACTGGCAGGCATCCAAGCAAATGCGCCTCCCGCTCCACTCTCCATTCACCGGCCTCTTTCTTCCACTGTCCTCCTTCCGCCCGCCACTTGCCGCTTGCCACTTGCCACTCTCCACTCTCTACCTTCAACTTTTCCTCAATCGTGTGCGGCGCATGGTCGGTGGCAATGCAATCAACCGTGGTATTAATGTGCGCCCACAACGCATCAACGTCAGCCTGTTCAGCTAAGCGCGGGCGCATATCGCCCAGCGGGCCGAGTTGGGCTAAATCAGCCTGGCTCAAAAACAGATGGTGCGGCGTCACCTCGCACGTCACCGGCAGGCCCCGCTCCTTGGCCGCCGCAATCAATTCAATCTCTTCCTTGCGGCTCACGTGGCAAAAATGCACTCCTCTCCCAAATGCCGCCGCCAACCCAATACCCATTGCAATGCCCTGCCCTTCGGCATGCATGGCAATCACCTTTTCGCGCGGCCAGCGGCGGAAACATTCCATCAGCGAGAGCAAGCTGGTGACGCGCAGCGGGCCATAGGTCTGGTCAAGGTAAATTTTCAAGGCCACTGCTTCTTCCCCCAACGCGGCTAATTCTCCAAGGTGATCGGGCGAGGCCCCGGCAAACAGGTGAACATCACACACAGCTTCTGCCTGCGCTCTTTGCTGCGTGGCGCGCCAAACATCGAGCGTGGCAAGGGGAGGTTGGGTGTTGGGCATGGCAAGAACGGTGGTAAAACCGCCTGCCAGGGCTGCGGCAGTACCGGTGCGGAAATCTTCTTTGTGCTCACCGCCCGGCACGCGAAGATGAACGTGGACATCGGCCAGGCCGGGGAGTTTGCCAGTTTTCATCGGCATCCCATCCACTCGGCTTGAGCCAAAACTGATCAATCTTACCAGCCATTGCCATTTCAGGCAAGTGCCCTTGCAACCCTTTTGCCATTCCACATACTGGCGCAAAACACGCGCCAGTTCGAGTTTTTGGATAGCCCCTTGGTTGACTGACAGTAACTATTCCGAAAATAACTCGCTTATGCGGCAACAGGTGCCATCTCGATGTGTACCAAGCCGCCTGTAAGTTTCTCTAATTGGCGGGTGAGGTAAGAGACCTTGACTTCCTTTTGACGTTGATCATAATAATCATCACC
>JBGSMF010000087.1:0-2049 GCA_041740315.1 Thermoflexales bacterium | reverse complement strand
TGCCGCCCGACACGCGCCTGGCGCAAATTGACTGGCTACGTGAAGGGGTGCTGACCGAGGAACGCCTGGCCAAGGTGCGCGCGTTCAAGCCGCTGGCCGACGATCTGAGCATCAGCCGGGCACAACTGGCGCTGGCGTGGGTCTTGCGCCGCCCAGAAGTAAGCAGCGTCATCACCGGCGCAACGCGCCCCGCCCAACTAGAAAGCAATCTCAAGGCGCTAGACGCTGTAGCAAAGCTGAATGAGGATGCCCTCAAGAAACTGGACGAGATTTTCCCCTAGGGCGGTATCCCTATACCGCCCTAGGTATCCCTATACCGTCCAGGTATCCCCATGCCGCCCTACTTGTTCGTCAACGCGGCAATCCAATCAGCAAAATCGGCATAATCGCCGATCAACGCCTCTCTTTGCCCCAGCTCAAAATCAGCCGGGTCAAAGCCGGGGGCCATCGTCGTGCCCAGCAGCGCAAATTGGCCGCCCGCCGCAAGCCGCGAGCCTTGCCACACTCCCCTGGGCACGACCGTTTGCAGGCACATTCCGCCCAAAATATCCTGGCCCAACCTCACCACCTGGCCCGATCCATCTGGCCGCAGTTGCAGCATTTCCACCGGGTCGCCCAGGTAAAAGTGATAGACCTCATCGGTCAGCAGCCGGTGCATGGCAGAAAATGTATCGGGCGTCAGCAAATAGTAAATGGCAGTGCCCAATGAACGCCCGGCCTGGTAGCGAGCTGGCAAGGCGCCGGCAGGAATTTGCTCTTGCGCGCGATACGTCTCTGCATAATAGCCGCCTTCGGCAGATAGCAGCGTGAGGTTCAGACTGGCCTTGAGTTGCTCAACTGTCAACATTCCTATTCTCCAGATGTTGCGGCGGGTGTGACACCCGCCGTAACTGGCGATGTGTCAAGTTATGTGTAAATTCGTTCCGCCCGCAGTTAAACTGCGGGCCGAGCAGTTATAAATAAAGCATCAAATGCTCGTCATCTAAATACTCGTCGCCTAGCTTGAACGCCCAGCGCTCTAGCCCATAGCAAACAAAGCCACAAGATTCGTATAGCTTTCTGGCGGCCAACTGGCGAGTGACGACGCTGAGATGAAGCTGCTCCAAGCCGGGCAACTGCCGGGCGCGAGCGATCAGCTCAACCAGCAGCGCCCTGCCAAGACCCTGCCCGCGCGCCTCTGGCGCGACATACATACCCCAAATGCCGCCCTTGTGCCTCAGCTTGATGCGCGTTTCTCTATAGAACCCCACCAGCCCCATCAATTGCCCCTCGATAAAAGCTCCCAAGATAAAACTTTCGGGCGAATTCCATCGAGTCCGAAAATCACGGACAATATCCTCAATAGGCGTGGTTCGATCTTCCTCAAAAGACCTCGCAAACGCCATAGGCTCTTCTCGCAAAGAGCGCAGCCGCAAGGCCCAAAAACTATCGGCATCGCTTTCAGTCAGTCGGCGGATTTCCATGGGTTTACCCTCTTTTAAATTAGACCTTATCGGGAATAATCGGCAGAAAGTCTTTTCTGGACTGGGGTTCTCCCTACGTGCAAGCGGCGCACAACATTGTCAAGGCAGTTTACAAGCCGGGCAATGTGGAGGTCCCAAGCTTGACGGTCGAGGAAACTGCCCGACATATTTGGTGGGCGGTGGATGACAAACTCAAGACGGCCCAGCAATGGTTTGATGAAGCCATGCGCGGCCGCTTGTTGCGCGCAGACGAAAATGATACATCACGTTTCCGTTTTACTGTTTGACGGGCGCTGGCACGCACGCCAAAGGCGGCCGCGAGCGGGAGGTCACTGTGAGCGACACGTACAGGCCGCTTTTGGTCGAGTTGCGCGAACAGGGCCTGGCGAATAAAGACGGCCACGTGTTCCACCACCGCCAAACACTGGGCAAGGCCTACGACGACGCGCGATACCGAGCGTGCGCCCGGCTGGGCATTGATAGCCTGGGCACGCACGGCTTTCGCAAGCAATGGGTCGCTGAACGATACCAGGAATTGCGCGCTGCCGGCCTGAGCGACAAGGAGGCTTGCCGCGCCGTTGCGAAT
>JBGSMF010000086.1:0-13443 GCA_041740315.1 Thermoflexales bacterium | reverse complement strand
CGCTGTGGATTTCCTACAGATTTCACGTTGCCACCTGAAATTCGTCAAAAAGCGTCTTTCACCGACCATCTGCCGAAGGGATCAAGCTTGTTTCGACGCTCCAAGCGCCTTGCGGCAGCAACTTGTTAGCCGAAAGTAGAGCTACCCTAAAATGCGTTTAACGCCAAAGCTGACGGGGATCCCCGGCTTGTCGGGGGCGTTTCCTGCATTTGTGCCAAGCTGTCCCAAACAAGTTTGGGCTTCTTCATCCCATTAAACCCGATCAGAGCCACAATTACCTGCTCTTGTATTGTATCACAACAACATCTTGACGGCAACGAACAGTTGTGCTACACTATTGCTGGTTAACCCACACAATGAAAACCTTTTTGCGCAGATACACAAAGTGACCGACACTTTTAAGGTGCCGGTCACACAAGTTCTCAGACCTATGTCAAGGCATGGTATAATACCAAGTTGCGCAAATTCTCAAGCAGTGCCAGATTGGTTGTGCAATCACCATTCAATTGGTTACAATCGTCATTTACTTTCACCTTGTTAACCTATTGACGTTCATGTAGCTAAAGGATCGCTCTGGTCAAGAAACATCTATAAATTTTCCCCCAAGCGTTCCTTTACATGCCCGAAGGGCAGTAAACACCTATGCCTCAAGATAAAATCATTGTGCGCGGCGCGCGCGAACATAACCTGAAAAATATCACAATAGAAATCCCACGCGACAAGCTGGTGGTCATCACCGGCCTGTCGGGCTCGGGCAAATCATCGCTGGCTTTCGATACCATCTTTGCCGAAGGGCAACGCCGCTATGTCGAATCGTTGTCGGCTTATGCGCGACAATTCCTGGGCCAGATGGAAAAGCCCGACGTAGACCAGATTGAGGGCCTCAGCCCGGCGGTGAGCATTGACCAACGCAGCACCAGCCACAACCCGCGCTCGACCGTTGGAACCGTGACCGAGGTTTATGACTATTTGCGTTTGCTCTATGCGCGCGTGGGCACTCCTCACTGCCCCAACTGCGGGCGCGAGGTGCAGCAGCAAACTGTGGAGCAAATTGTAGATGCCGTCTTGGGCCTGCCCGCCGATACGCGCCTGCAAGTGCTGGCGCCGCTGATCAAAGACCGCAAGGGCCACCATCAGCAGGTATTCGAAGATGTGCGCAAAGCGGGCTTTGTGCGCGTGCGCGTCAACGGCGCGCTGCACGATATCGGCGAAGAAATCGAGCTGGACCGTTACAAAAACCACACCATCGAAGCGGTGGTAGACCGTCTGGTCATACCCAGCAAACTCAACGACGAATTTCGCTCTCGCCTCAGCGACTCGATTGAAACCGCCCTCAAGTTAGGCGACGGCGTGGTGATTGTCAACGAGCTGTCGCAAGACCCGCCGCGCGATCTGATCTACTCGGAACGCTTTGCGTGCGCGCAGTGCGGCCTCAGTCTGCCAGAGCTAGAGCCGCGCACATTCAGCTTTAACACACCGCATGGCGCTTGCCAGGCGTGCCAGGGGCTGGGCATACGGCTGGAATTTGACCCCGACCTCATCATCAGCAACCACGACCTCAGCCTGGAAGAGGGCGCCATCACCGCCTGGGGGCAAGCGGCCACCAGCGAAGACGGCTATTATGGGCAAATGCTGCGCGCGCTGGCCGAGCACTATAACATCCCTCTCGATGCGCCCATTAACCAGCTCAACTCGGCTCAGCTAGACATTATCTTGTACGGCACAGGCGACGAGCGCATCCACATCGAATACCAGGGACGCGATGGCCGCAAAGCCAACTTTGATACCACGTATGAAGGCGTGATCCCCAACCTGAAACGGCGCTACCAGGAAACCACTTCCGACAGTATGCGGAGCTGGATTGAAAGTTTTATGGCCGGGCGGCCATGCCAAACATGCCAGGGCAAACGCTTGCGCCCCGAGGCGCTGGCCGTGACGGTGGGCGACAAAAACATTATTGAAATCACCGGCATGCCCGTCAGCCAGACACTGGCCTGGGTCAAACAAATTTCCCCCAATTCGCGGTCTACGCAAAAGCCCAAGCCTAAAAAACGCAAGCCAACTCGCCAACCACCTGGAATTTCAAATTTGGAATCTGAAATTCCACCGGCGCTCACCGAGCGGCAACTGACCATTGCCCGCCGCATCCTCAAAGAGATCACGGCCCGGCTACAATTTATGGTGGATGTAGGGCTAGATTATCTCACGCTCAACCGCAGCGCGGCCACGCTTTCGGGCGGCGAGGCGCAGCGTATCCGGCTGGCCACGCAAATCGGCAGCCAGTTGATGGGGGTGCTGTATGTGTTAGATGAACCGAGCATCGGCCTGCACCAGCGCGACCAGGCCCGGCTGATCAAAACTCTGCAAACCATGCGCGA
The DNA here is from genome assembly GCA_041740315.1 of Thermoflexales bacterium. Taxonomy (GTDB): domain Bacteria; phylum Chloroflexota; class Anaerolineae; order Fen-1058; family Fen-1058; genus JBGSMF01. The sequence goes on along the minus strand of JBGSMF010000086.1, from coordinate 11,065 downwards.
CGTGGGCAACACTCTGCTGGTGGTCGAACACGACCACGATACCATCCAGGCAGCCGATTGGGTGATTGACCTGGGGCCGGCCGCGGGCGTGCACGGCGGCAAGGTCATCTTTGAGGGCACGGTAAACAAACTGCGCAAAGACAAAAAATCGCTGACCGGGGCCTATCTGTGCGGGCGCAAAAAGATCCCACTGCCGCTAAAGCGCCGCCCCGGCAATGGCCACGAACTGGTGATACGCGGAGCAGCAGAAAACAATCTCAAGCAGCTCGATGTGCACATTCCGCTGGGCAAGTTTGTGTGCGTCACCGGCGTGTCAGGCTCGGGCAAATCTACGCTGGTGATCGAGGTGATGTACAAGCGCCTGTCTCAATTGCTGATGGGCAGCAAAGAACGCGCCGGGACGCACCAAGACATTGAGGGACTGGACTATTTAGACAAAGTCATAGATATTGACCAATCGCCCATTGGCCGCACGCCGCGCTCGAACCCGGCCACCTATACCGGCTTTTTCGGTGACATGCGCGAGCTGTATGCCAGCTTGCCCGAAAGCAAGGTGCGCGGCTTTGGGCCGGGGCGCTTTAGCTTTAACGTGCGCGGCGGGCGCTGCGAGGCTTGTGAAGGCCAGGGACAAATTCGCATCGAGATGCAGTTCTTGCCGGACGTCTTTGTGATGTGCGATGTGTGCCACGGCAGCCGCTACAACCGCGAAACACTCCAGGTGCGCTACAAAGGCAAGAACATTGCCGAAGCGCTCGAAATGACGGTTGAGGAAGCCCTGCAATTTTTTGGCAACATTCCCAAAATCAAGCGCAGGCTCAAGACGCTGGCCGAGGTGGGTCTGGGCTACATTACCCTGGGGCAGGCTGCCACCACCCTCAGCGGCGGAGAGGCTCAGCGCGTCAAATTGAGCAAAGAGCTATCTCGCCGCAGCACCGGCAAGACAATCTACGTGCTGGATGAGCCCTCGGTGGGGTTGCACGCCGCCGATGTGCACAAGTTGATTGAAGTCCTCAACCGCCTGGTGGATGAAGGCAACACTGTGGTGACCATCGAGCATCACCCCGACATTATCAAGGTGGCCGATTGGATCATTGACCTTGGCCCAGAAGGCGGCGATGCCGGCGGGCAAATTGTGGCCCAAGGCGCGCCGGAGGATATCGTCAAAGTCAAAGCATCCTACACCGGGCAGTTCTTGAAGCCGTACCTCAAGTAACACCTGCCGATGAATGACCGCCTCAAGCGCCAGGCGCATCAACTAGGCTTTGACCTGTGTGGCATAGCTGCCGCAGGCCCAGCCCAGACCCACACGCGCTACACCGATTGGCTGGCTCACGGCTACCACGCCCAAATGAGCTATCTGGCGCGCCCCGATGCCATAACCCGCCGCGCCGACGCGCGCCAGTTATTGCCAGGGGCCAAATCTGTCGTCGTTGTAGCCATGAACTATTGGCCCGGCCAGGCAAGCGCAGGCCCGGGACTAGTCGCTCGTTATGCCTGGCGGCCAGATTATCACTACGTCATCGCCGATAAACTCGGACAACTGGCCGCGTGGGTTGAAGCGGAGGTGGGGCAACCGGTGGCGCACAAAGTTTGCGTGGACACCAGCGCCATCCTCGAACGTGAATGGGCCGCCCGCGCTGGTTTGGGCTGGATTGGCAAAAACGCCATGCTCATCAATCCGCGCTTTGGTTCTTGGCTGCTGTTGGGTGAACTGCTGCTCGACCTTGACCTCAACCCTAACCTCAGTCCTAACCCCATCCCCGACCATTGTGGCACATGCACGCGCTGCATCCAGGCGTGCCCAAGTGGCTGCATTTTGCCTCACCGCGCGCTAGATGCCAACCGCTGCATTTCGTATCTCACCATCGAGTCGCGCGCAAACATCCCCGCCGAACTCAACGCCTCAATCGGCCAGTGGGTCTTTGGCTGCGATATATGCCAGCAGGTTTGCCCGTGGAACCGCTTTGCCAGGCCAGCGGCGTTGCCTCAAATCAATCCGGCCTGGGCCTCCATTGACCCGGCTGAGGTGATGGTAATGAACAAGGAAACATTCCGCGCGCGCTTTGCCGGCAGCGCCATCACACGAGCCAAGCTATGGGGATTGCAACGCAATGCGGCCATTGTGGCCGAAAACCTCAAACATCAATAGTGGTATAATATCTGTGCTGGCGCGCGCACGATAATACCCTGCGTACCAGGCTAGGGGAGAATGGCAATGCCTTTTAGATTGGGGCCACTTGAAATAGGACTTGTTCTGCTAATTGTGCTGATCCTATTCGGACCGGGGCGGCTAGGCAACCTGGGCAAAGACCTGGGCCAAAGCATCCGCGAGTTCCGTGAAGGATTAAAAGGCGAAGGCAGCGACAAGCAGGATAAACCTAAAGAATAAGGAAGAGTTGAGAGAAACCAGGTTTTTCGTAAAAACCTGGTTTCTTGGCCGCCATTCCTTGGCCGCCATTCCTTGGCCGCCATTTCAACGAAAGATAGACCCGCTTACGGCAACTGATACTGCGCCACGACGTTTCCATTAGCGTCCGATAGTGTTGCCACATCGCCTGGTTCGGCCCACACCGGCGCAATGCGCTTCCAATACAAATCACTGACCGAATCTGGCCCAGAGCCAGTATGCACCGTAATTGTGCCGCCCGGCCACAAGGTGAGATCAGGAAACGTATAGACATCGCCATTGGTATCGGCCAATCTCCAGCCTTGCAAGCTCACCTGCCGTCCCAGGTTGGCAATCACTACAGCCTCTTGGGTCGGGTCGCCGCGAGCGATGACTTGGCGAATTTCAACCGAGATCTCTCCGGCGGGCATCACCAATTCAGACGGGGTCGCGGTAGGCGTGGCAGCAGGTGTAGAGGCCGCCACCGGCTGGCCGCGCGTTGGGATTTTGATCTGCTGCCCCACATGCAAAACCGATTCCTCGGTCAGGTTGTTGGCAATGAGCAAATCTTCTAGCGCCAGGCCATAGCGGCGCGAGATGGCGCTGAGCGTGTCGCCGCTCTGCACGATATAAGTAGTGTGGGCAAATGGCGATGGCGCCAGGGCGGGCTGCACGGAGGCAGGCGAAGCCACCGGCGCCAGCAAAGGCGTCACCGCCGCCGGTGAACTGGCCGGCTGCGCCACAGGCGTATAGACAGGTCGTGGATGGGCGCTTTCCCAATATGACAACAACGCCAGCGTGACCAAGGCGGAAATGACAATGTTCAAAACAATAAATATGCCCCAGTGTTTAAGCTTCATCGCAGCTCCTTCACGCCCCACAAATAACAGATTCCTGCATCACATTTCCAACTGGTAGATACCATTGGTGTCAACTTAACGGTTTGTCATTGCGAGCCGCCGCAGGCGGCGAAGCAATCTCGCATTTGGATTGCTTCGCCGCTCCGCGCCTCGCAATGACAGCGGCTCTTAAGTTGACACTAATGGGTAGATACGGTAGCAAGAGATTATCACAAAACCCGTAAAACGGCATCCCCATGCCGTTCGCTGACGCATCCCCATGCGCCAGCTAGGGGTTGTGAGATAATTTCTCACCATCCACCGGCTGTAAAGACCACTTGCAACAACTCGCGCCGCTCCTCAAGCGTCATGGGCCTGGGTTGAGAATAATCTTCAATCTGCGCCGTCAGCAGCTCGACGCTGAGCAAGCGATTCTGGTAAATTAAATAACGATCTACAAAGGTCTGGCGCGTGCTGGGGTCAACCTGGTCGCCAAAGAACAGATTGCCCACCCCATAATGGATAAACCCGCTGTTGTAGATATCAAAGGCCTGGGGGTGATGCCCCTGGCTGCCGCTGACAATCGCTGCGCCAAAATCCACCAGTTTGCGGAAATCAATCTTTTGCTGATAAGTGGGCGGGTATTCGTAAAATTCGTAATATTGCAGCGTGGCGATTGGCAACGCCCCGGCAGCGCGCAGTTTTTGAAGCTCGGCTTGCATCACGGCGTCATCGCACGGCGCCGCCCCAGGGCGGCCGTCATTCAGGCCATCCACCCAGCCAATCGGCGGGCCAACGGGATTGCAGCCCACAAAGCCAATGAGGTTGCCATTGTGCGTTAATGTAATCGCCCGCTGCGCCTCGGTGATGGTTCGACCGCCGCCAAAATAGGGCAGCCCCAGCTTGTCATACACTCCTAGCGTATAAGACAAAGGCTCCCAGCCGTAATCATTCAAGTGATTGCCCGTCAGCTCTATGACGCTGGTATTGACGTAGGTGATGATCTGGGTATAGTTGGGCGCGCTGCAAAACGTCATGCCCGTTACCTGGGGCGGCGGGCAATCTTGCCAAAACGAGACCTCGTTGCTAATGTGCACCACATCGGCGCTGGTCAACCAGGGGCGAATCTTTTCCGCCGGGTACAGCACGCCGTTGCGCTCCATCTTCCAGGCAGTGGTGCGCGTCAGCGCCGTCACGCCGGTCATCGCCAAAATCGTCATCTTGGATTCGTCGCGATTGGTCATAGCCGTGGGTTGCAGCGCGCGCCACTGGGCCTGGTGTTCGGCCTGTCCATTCAACCCCACTCGCAGCGCCAGGGGGTACGCCGTCACATCCAGGTTGCGATGCAGCGGCGTGTGCCCATCAACCGTCAACACTTTGAGCGATACGTGAAGTTGCTCAAATGGAACAATGCCCCAGGCCGGGCGGTTGGCCCACAGCGTATCAACCAGCACCGCCGACTCTACCACCTCGACCGCGCCCGCGGCCGGTTCACCCCACACCGCCCCAAACGCCGCGCGCGTCTCTGCGCTTACGCGCAGCGGCCCGCCAAAGTTGGGGCTGGCCACCCCCTGCCAAGCAGCTTGCAGCTCGGCCAAAGAGACCTCGTCAACCAGCGTGGGAAAAGGCGCTACCAGCGCATAGATCCAGGTCGCCAGCGCGTTCTGGTCTGGCACGCCTCCCGCTTGCGCCACGAATGCTTGCAAATCTGCCGATTCAGCCGAACCAACCAGCGCGAACTGATCGGGATGCTCCTGGATGATTGTCTCTCGCAGCGTGTTGCTCACAGCCAGCGGCGCCCCTGGCGCAAAAAAGATGCGCAGCGGCGTAGGTGTGGGCGTGGGCGCCAGCGTCGCAATAGGCGCAACAGTAGCCTTGGGCGCGCCAGACGGCACAGGCGGCGGTTGGGTTGGCGATTGCTCAACCACCTCGCTTGAACAGGCAGCCAAAGTTAGGACAAAAAACAGCCCTATCAGGGAAAAAGTGCGACTTGACATCAACCCTCTTTTTTTTCAATGCGATGCATCAGAATTTATCGGAAATAAGGACTGGCATCCCCTAGCCCGCCAACGTATGGGGATACGTTGGCTGCGTTACTCCCGATCAACTCTGTTCTTTTTGTACCAAGGAAGCGACTAACGCCCCCACATAGACTAAAGCGGCAATGATATACAAGCTCTTGATGCCCCACCACAGTGAGCCATATTCCAAGATGCCGCCCGCCACCGAGCCGCTCAGGTTAGAGGCCAGGGGGCGCGCGGTCTCACCTGCCCGGCGCAGAGATTCAGAAAAAATCAGCCCGGCAAAAAACAAGGGCAAAAAGAGCAATATCATGCTCACCAGAGCGCGCACAAGCAGCGCGAGGCCAGCCAGCCAATCCAAGGGGAAAATGTACGCCACGGCCAGGCTGGCAAACAACAAGGCATACATCAAGCGCAAATTGACCCTTTTCCTCCACAGCACAATCACATTCGCCCCCAGAGCCATCAGCAGCACGCCTGAAATAGCCAAAGCATTGACCAGCCAGGTGGTGCCAAACAGCAGCGCCAGCTCGGTAATACTCTTGAATTCAATCAACAAAAAAGCCGCCCCCAGCAGCCAAAAATGCCAGTTCGGCCGCAACGCTTCGGGAAAAGAGCGCGCGATCAAAATCAAACAAACAACCCCAATCAATAGTAAAGCTTGCCAGTACGCGGCTGGGATCCGGCGCGCTCGCAGGTAGAGATAGGGCCAATCATCCGTGCTGAGGGGAATTTGGTCTTCAGCCGGATCAGGCTGCCACGGCTCTAACCGCGCCTCGGCCAGTTTATCGGGCGCAACAGAGCCGGCCACAAAAGTCGTGCCGCTTTTCCCATGATAAACGTATATCTTGTCGGGGCCAAACACCTCGGCCAACATTCGCCCCAAGCGCTCCTCAATCCACGGGGTAGCGACAAAAGTTACCACCGCCACGCCGTCCTCAGCCAAATGTTCCCGCACCTGTTGAAAACTCTCCAGAGTATAAACAAACGAATCTAGCCTGACGCTTGACAACCCAGAGAGCAAAGTATGCGAGTCCAATAGCCCAAAGGATATAATATCATAGCGGGCGGGGCTGCTCTTTAGGAATGAGCGCGCGTCATCTACCACCAGAGTAACACGCGGGTTGTCATAAGGGCGCTCTGGATGCAGCCTGCGTCCCACGGCCAAAATGGCCGGGTCAATTTCTACCGCCTCAATCGAGGCGGCGCGGTTGCGCAGCGCGGCTGCCGCGTCATTGCCCATCCCCGCGCCCAAGATCAACACCCGTCCCCCTTCTGGCTTGAGGCGATAGGGCAAGTTGTAGGAAAAAGCCAGCTCTTGCAGCTCAGGAAAGTCGGCCGTAAAATTTGGAGAAAGGTCAACTGCGCTTTGATAAAAAACCTGCTGAACATTGAGATTATAGCCTACCTTGGTCGGCTGGCCATCGCTTTGGCGGGGATGAATGAAATCGCTAACTTGCAGGCGTTGATACGGCGACCAGATTTCTCCCAGGCCAGAAACCACCAGTCCCACCAACACCAATGCAAAAATAATCAGCGCCGAACGAGAGAGCAACTGCTTGCCAGCCAGATAAAACCCAATTCCCACCAGCCCTAGCCCGAACCAGGCCACCGGAGGCAACTGCAAGTATGATAGGAATGAAAACACCCACGTGCCCGCCAGGCTGGCGCAAAGATTGACAATATACGCCGGCACGGGAGCGTGGCGCGACATTTCTTCGCCCGTAGCTTGCCCCAGAGGAATAAAGAGAAACACGGTCAGCAAAAAGAAAATGAGGACAATGCCCAAGAAAAGCGCCAGGGCGAGCCAGTAAGAAACATTTGTCGCATACCACAAGAGTTCATCACCGCTGTCCGGGTAGGCAAGAAAACGCGGTGAGCTCACACGTCCGATAACGATCACCACCACCACAAACAGAGCCAGCAGAGGCGCAAACGAGGCGCGGTAATCACGCCCTCGGCCCACCAGGGCAAATCCAACCGCCAACCCCAGAAAAGCGGCCAGCAAAGGCAAATTCTTAAAGTAGGAAAAAAGCCGCACTTCGCCCGCAATCCAGCGAATAACGGCTAACTCGAAGAAAAGCCCCAGCGCGCTGATAAGAAACAGGGGCTGCCAATGAAACACTGCTTGTCTAAGCTTCAAGAACATCTGACCTCCCATCCCTCCATCGAATCACGTTCACTTTTACGCGCACTTATTCTCTCCACGGAAATAGCAGCGCACACCAACATTGGCGACGCCAAGTTTACCAGTTCAGATTGAAACGATGCGCTGGCCACGGTCAACCCGGCGGCGAACAGATCCACGGCCAGTAGCGCAATAACCACGCGCTGCGCAGGCCAGCGCGCCAGCAGCGCCAGAATGGGTGCTAATAACAACACATGGTCATAAGTCCAGGTATACGGCGCGGCAGCCATAGCGACGGCCACGGCCAGGCCAACCACAACACCTGGATCGCGCGTCCGGCTAGCCACAACATAAAACAAAAACAACAAACCAACAGCCAGCATACCTCCCAGCCACCCCAATCCGGCCAAGCTGGGTTGCCCATAATAAGGAGACTTGGCAGTAATGTTTGCGATAAATCCACCAACCCAGGCCAAATCGTATGCCAACCCAGCCAGCAGCAGGCCGACGCACCCTATACAAATCGCACCTAGCGCGCCTAATCTGGGGTTGTGGCCGGGCACATGGACCACCAGCCATAATGCAACCAACACAATGATGGGCAGCCCTATCCCAGGCTTGACGGCCAGCAGCGATAGCGCAAGCCCACCACCCCACCACCGGTCACGCTGCCAGCAGTGAACAGCCACGGTCACAGCCAGCAATAGCAACCCGCCCAGATGACCCATGAGAAGATTTGTCAATAATGGCCTAAAAAAATATATACAAACCAGCAGTGGCACAATCCACCGACGATCTACCAGTGTACATAGTAGTACGGCTATTGCGACCATGCACGCAGATAGTTGCATCCAGAGCAGGTATGCGCTGGTTGGGTTAAGCAATCCAAGGGGAGCAAACAGAATTGCCAACGGCAAAGGATAGATGAATTGAGGATCCATCACCTTGGCCCCATTAGCCATGTGGATAGCTGCCCACGTGGCCGCGTCGTAGGGGTCGCCACCGATGGTAACAATTCGCGCCGCAGCCCAGAACTGGAAAAAGTCAGTCAGGCCAACGTCAAGCGACGTGGCCACTAGGCTTGTCAAAACGCAGATAACACACCCAAGCACAAGGCCTTGTTTCATGGTAACTGCTCATGCGATTGATGGTTGGGCGAAACGCAACACGGCCTGTCTACGCTTCAAAAACATCTGACCTCCCAACTATCTACCGAATCACGTTCACCTTTACGCGCACCTCGGTGACCTCGCCGCTCTTGGCGTGGGCAACAAGGCGCAGGATATACTCGCCGCCTGGCAAGCCGCTCACATCCCACACTGTGAGCATGTTGTTGTCTACCGCCGAAAAATGCGGCCCGCTAATCCAGCCTGCCTGCTGGCCTTCATACATCGCTTCGTAATAATCAAGCGCCCCGCTCACCGAGCCGCTGATTTGCACCAGGCCAGACACGGCGCTTCCCTCGGCCGGTTGAGTAATAGATACTAACACCGGCCCGGCCGGTGAAACAGCCGCGCATTCGCTTTGCGCCACAAACTTGACGCCGCGCGCGGCCGCCCAGGCCTGCCCTGGTGCCGAGGCTACCCAGGCTTTAACAAATTCATCTTCTGGGTAAACAAATACCAACTGCTCACCCCAGGCGGCGCAGGGCGGCCAATGCAGGTCTTCTTCGAGCGGAAGCGGCAATTGTTTTTCGGCATAGATTTCTTTGCGCCTTCGATCGGATGGACAATACTGGCTGGGTTCTGTGCCGGTGCCAGCGCAGATTTCTTTTTCTACAATGCCGGCAGGACGCTTGAACTCTGATGCTGGCTGGCCCTCCAGGGCTTTTTCCAAGAAATCATGCCAGATGGGCGCAGCGCCCGAAAGCCCCGTGGTGCCCTTCATCGGCGAGTTGTCGGCATTGCCCACCCACACGCCTACCACCAACTCAGGGGTATAGCCCATCGTCCAGTTATCGCGAAAGTCGTTGGTGGTGCCCGTCTTGGCGGCGGCCGGGCGGCTGAGCTTGAGCGCGCTATTTGCGCCAAACATTGGCAGGCGCGCATCATTATCAGAAAGGATGCTAGAAATCAGGTAAGCGTGCTGTGGCGAAAACACCGGCTCGCCTTCGGGCGGCTGGTAATCAAACATCACCTCGCCATCGCTGCGCACCACCCGCTTGATCGCCACCGGCGCGATACGCCGCCCCTCATTGGCAAAGATTTGGTACAGCCCCGCCATCTCGATCAACGGCACCTCGCCGCCGCCCAAGGTCAGCGCCAGCCCATAATCGGGCCGCGTCAACGTCGTAATGCCGGCCTTGTTGGCGGCCTCTAGAAAGGTCGGCAGCCCCACAAAGTCAAGCGCCTTGACCGCCGGCACATTGTACGAATTGGCCAGCGCGCTGCGCACCGTCACCGGGCCGTGAAAGCGCTCGTCGTAATTGACCGGCTCGTATTCTTGGCCGTACTGATTCACAAACTTGACCGGCACATCCCAGATCAGTGTAGAAGGCGTCCACCCTTTTTCAAAAGCAGCCATGTAGGTCAATGGCTTGATGGATGAGCCAGGCTGGCGGGCGGCGGTAGCCATGTTCACCTGGCCTTGAATTTCGGCATTGTAAAAATCAACGCTGCCAACCATGGCCAAAATCTCGCCGGTGCGGGCATCTAGCGCAATCACCGCCGCGTTGGTGACGTGCTTGTCCTTTAGCGCGGGGTCATTAATCTTTTCGCGCGCCACATCTTCAGCCAACTTTTGTAAGCGTGGGTCGAGCGTGGTGTAGATCTTGAGGCTGGTGTGATACACCTCGGTGCCATATTGCTGCTCTACCAACTCGCGCACATACGCCACAAAATGCGGGTACGGCACTTGCAGGCTCGTTTCGGGCAGCTTGAACTGAAAAGCGGCGATTTCTGCCGCTGCCGCATCGGCCTGGGCCTGGGTGATATCTTTTTGCTCCACCATCAACGACAGCACGCTGTGGTGGCGGCGCAGGGCTTGTTCCCTTCCCCCGCCCAACACATCATAGGTAGCAGGCGATTGCGGCAGCCCGGCCAAAAATGAGGCCTCGGCCAGGGTCAGGTCGGCGGCGTCTTTGTGAAAATAGGTCTGCGCCGCCGCCTGGATGCCATAGGCCAGGTTGCCGTAATTGGCCATATTGAGATAGATTTCCAAAATTTCGTCCTTGCTGTAGCGGCGCGACACTTCGGAGGCCAGCACGATCTCTCGAATCTTGCGTTTCAGCGTGCGCTCGGTGCGCTCGTCTTCCGACAGAATCATGTTGCGCGCCACTTGCTGCGTGATGGTGCTGCCGCCCGAAACAAATTCTCGCTCGCTAACCGCATAATACACCATCCGCACCAATGCCAGGGGATCAAAGCCAGGGTGCTTGTAAAAGTAGGCATCCTCGGTGTCAATGGTTGCCAAAATGACGTAACGCGAGACGCGGTTCAGCGGCACTATCTGGCGCCGGCCACCTTGGGGATCAATCAGATCGTACAGCAAATTGCCCTGGCGGTCATAGATTTGGCTAGAGACAAACAAATTCTTGGATTGCTTGGCCAGCTCGTCAGGGCTGGGCACCCGTTGAGCAATATAGATATAGCCGCTTGCCCCAGCGATCAGTGCGCCAAACAGCGCCACTACCAAAACAGAGGCAAGAATGATAAAGCCCTGCACCAGGCGTGTGCCCCAGCCCGCCTTGGGC
>JBGSMF010000085.1:0-10351 GCA_041740315.1 Thermoflexales bacterium | reverse complement strand
AGGCGCGGCGCGCCCGCCGCGCGCCCGGCCACCTCTGCCACAGCCATAGCCACCTGGTCACGCGCTTTGGCTGCCGCGGCGGCTGGGTCATCTTGGTGAGGTTGGGCCACCAGGTCACGGAGATTGACCACGTTGATCAATGTGGGGTTAACATTACCCAGCGCCCGACGGAAATATCCCTCGTGGGTGCGCGGGGCACAGCCCGCAATCACCACGCGCTCAAGCTGCCGGTCTGCAATCACCTGCTTCATGCGCTCCAGATTGCCCGCCAAGCACCAATACCCGGCCTGCCCGGCCCACCCTACACCGGGCAACTCGCCCGCTTGCCGAACCAGCGCCGGCACATCCAGGCAGCCGGCTATCCTTTCGCCGCACTCGCACACAAATACGCCAATGTTTGTTTGCTGGTCTTGTTGTCCCCTTGTCACCTTGTCACCTTGCTATTTGTGTCAGCTTTGTCCAAGCAACTCGTTATAATCTTTAGGAAATAGCGCACCTGGCGGCTCGTATTCGCACAAGCGGCACGCCCGCCGCGCAAAAGCCGAGGGCCACGTGTGCGAGGTGCGGATCGGGTGCGCAATATGCTCGATATGAATTGCGCCGGTGGGGCACACTAACGCGCATGTGGCGCACTCGATACAATCGGCCGAAGAGATTTGAAAAGGTGTGCCAACCTGGCGTGCCATGCCGCGATTAATCAAGCTGATGGCTCCCACCCCTACCAATTCGCGGCAGGCGCGCACGCACAACCCGCACAAGATGCAGTCGTCAGGCTCCAGGCTCACATAGGGCGCTGCAACACCTAGCTCGTCGGCCAGTGCGCGCACGGCCGGCAAATGCCCCGCCGTGGCAAGCAGTAATTCCACCACAGCCCGACGAGCGCCCAGCACCAGCTCGGTATGGGTGTGAACGATCAGCCCAGCCTCACATGGATACGTGCACGAAGGCACCAGCTTGCCGCCGCGAGGGCCGGGCAATTCAACCAGGCACAAGCGGCACGCGCCATAGGGCAACATCGCCTCGTGATAGCACAAAGTGGGGATCCAAATGCCATGCTCGCGCGCGGCCTGCAACAACGTATAACCGCGGGGAACTTGGATAGGGCGGTCATCAATCGTCAGTTGAATCATCAACACAACCTCGTTAATCCTCTAGCCTTGGCAAGTGACACAAAGAAGGGCTATTCCGTCTCCATCTCAATCACAAGCACTGGCCGCGAGGTTCGGCTGCAAGCAGCAACTATAGCATCATGGTAGGGAATTACATCCGGATCTCGATTAAAAGAGTTTGTAAAGTAAACCAGGCCAGTGATTCCATATTCCTGAATCTGGTTTGCTACCCGATCAGCAAGGTGGCTTACATCTTCGCGCTTGAGTAAATGGTCATACCATGGAATGGCTTGGTCAGGAGCAAGTAACCCAAATTTGCCGGAGAGGATATAAAACTCCAATCCAAGTTGAGAGGCAGCGGTATGGACCTTTTCAATACGAATGCTTTTGTAGCGTTGGATCGCGGGCATAGCGCCAGGCGCATCACTTTTATCGCGCGAACAGTAGGTGCAAAAGGCTTGCATAAAGTTGGCCTCTATTTACGAGTTTGGATTTTTCTCAACGCGGCGGGAACTCGGCCTCCAGGTGCGCCTGGCCGCCCTGCACCCAGCCGGTGATGCGCGTGCCGTCTTCCAATTCCAACTCAATGCAGGTGTGATTATTGAACCAACATTCCTCACACACCTCGCCGTCGGGCAAATCGGCCGGCACAATGATGCTAATGCGGCCGCTTTTGACCTCTATCTCTAGCACATCATTGCCCTCGCCTTCAACTGCCACCCCCTCCATGCACGGCGAAAAATCACCGCCGCGCGCCTGAATGAGACTGTAACGCTTCATGCTTTATTCTCCTTCTCAGCCTGCAGCAACTGCTGTCCGTGCGTATACCCTCGCTCAAAGGCATTGATGTTCAACCCTTCCGTGCCCGGCGGCACGCTCTCTCGCACGGCCTGCTTTAACGCCTCCACCGACACACTATCATCCAGGGCAGCCAGAAAACCCAGCATGACAATGTTGGCCACCATCTTGCGGCCCAACTCGCCGGCGATGCGCGTGGCCGAGATGCCGTACAGCCGCACTCGTTGGCTATCGCCGTCGGGGCGCACCAGGTCTTGGTCAATCAGCAACAAGCCGCCATCGGCCAGCTCGGCGGCATACTTGGTATAAGCTTCTTGCGACATAGCCGCCAGCACCGTTGGGCGCGTCAGATGCGGATAACTGACAGGCTCGTCGGCAATGATGACCTGCGCGCTGCACGCGCCGCCGCGCGATTCTGGCCCATAGTTTTGCGTCATTGTGGCGTGCTTGTGGTCGTGCAGCGCCGCCGCCTTGCCCAAAATGTAACCCGCCAGGATGATGCCTTGCCCGCCAAAGCCGGATAGGCGTATTTCAATTCGATCCATATCAATCTGTCCTTTCAGCCTAAGAAACCAGATAAAGAGACAAGGTGACACGGTGACAAGGAGATCATTTACCAATCGTCCACTGGTTGGGATGGCGAATCATGTTGACGAGCTTTCCCAAAATGTTGTCATAGACAGCATACAATTCGCGCCCCGTCTCTGGATCAAGATAATTGCACTTGACAGCAAATTCGAGCCACGTTTGAGTCTCGGCAGCTTCTGCTTCGGAAACATTAAGGCAATTGACAAATGCGCCTTCATATCGCCGCCGGCGCCATGCTTCAGCCACATTCGAGCATATCGCCCTAGACGACCTGCGGATTTGATCCGTCAACGAATACGTCTCTTCGCGCGGAAACTTTTTCGTCACCTCAAAAATCCTCATTGCCGCGTCAAATGCCATCTGATACACTTGCAACTCTCGATGGCTCTTGATCCTATTTGTCATCTTGTCTCCCTCTGGCCTTGTCGCCTTGTCTCCCCCGCTCTTTGTCCCCTTGTCTCCCCCTCATCCCCTCTGTAACTGCAAATAACTCGGCTTGTCCAGGTCTACAAACTTGCCCACCACAATCTGCCCTTTCAGGCCAATCTCAGCCTGGCGCGGATCAATGCCATGCTGAATAACAGAGTTTTCCTTATAGTAGCGGGTCTGATCTAATCCACTCCCCTGCTTGTTCAACCTGCCATAGAGCGTGGGGCATGGGCTGATAATTTCTACAAACGAAAAGCCTGGCTTGCGCAACGCCTCACTGAGGGCGCGCTCCAGGCGGCGCACATGCAGCGTTGTCCAGCGCGCCACGTAGGCTGCGCCGCTGGCGGCTGCCAGGTAAGCCAGGTTGAAGGGATGATCGCGGTTGCCCGCAAGCGAGGTGCTGGTGCGCGCTTCGGTGGGCGTGGTAGGGCCTAATTGTCCGCCGGTCATGCCATAGATAAAATTATTCACGCAAATCACCGTCAGATCCATGTTGCGCCGCGCCGCGTGGATGAAATGGTTGCCGCCAATCGCAATCAAGTCGCCATCGCCCGAAAACACCACCACCTTGAGCGCCGGGTTGGCCAGCTTGAGGCCGGTGGCAAAGGGAATGGCCCGTCCGTGTGTGGTATGAAAAGAATCCATAGCCACGTAACCTGCCACCCGCCCGGAACAGCCAATGCCAGAGACCACTGCCATCTGATTGGGGTCCAGGCCCGATTTAATCACCGCGCCCAGAAAGCAATTGAGCGCCGTGCCCAGCCCACAGCCCGGGCACCAGATGTGCGGCAAGCGGTCTTGGCGCAGCAGTCGGTCCATCGGATGGTGCGGCTCAACAGTCCCCTCTGCTTGACTTTTTGCTAACACTAACTCATTCTCCATATCCCCTACCTCCCTGCCGCTTCTCTAATCGCCTTCAGCACCACTTGCGGTTCGTGAATCTCTCCACCGGCATGAGGCACCAAAATGGTGCGCGCCTGACCGCCCGCGCAACGTTCGACTTCCAAAGCAATCTGCCCATAATTGAGTTCAGGCACCACAAAGGCTCTGACGCGCCGGGCAAGCTGGCGAATGAGGTCCTCGGCAAACGGCCAGACGGTGACCAGCTTGAGCCAGCCCACTCTAATCCCCTCGGCGCGAGCCATTTCAATCGGCCACATTGCCACGCGCGCCGTGACGCCATAACCCACCACCACCACCTCGGCCTCTTCCAATCCATCGGTTTCCACGCGGATAATGTCGGCGCGGTTGGCGCGAATTTTCTCGATCAGCCGATGGACAAGCTTTTCTTGCACGGCGGGGTCGGTTGTCACCGGGTAACCCCGCTCGTCGTGCGTCAGACCAGTAACATGCAAGCGATACCCTTCGCCGGCGCAAGCCATCGGTGGCACGCCGTCGCTCTCGCCGGCAAATGGGCGGTATTCATCGGGCGGCACAGTCGGCCGGCGGCGAGGATACAGCTTTAACGACTCGGCCGGCGGAATTACCACCCGCTCGGTCATGTGCCCCACGGCTTCATCCGTCATAATCAGCACCGGTGTGCGATATTTTTCAGACAAGTTAAAAGCCTCGATGGTCAGGTCAAAAATCTCTTGAGGAGATGTGGGACAAAGCGCAATGATCTCGTATGGCCCGTGGCTGCCCCAGCGCGCCTGCATCATATCGCCCTGCCCCACCAACGTGGGCAAACCGGTGCTTGGCCCACCGCGCTGCACATCAACCACCACACATGGCGTCTCGGTCATGATGCCCAGCCCCAGGTTTTCCATCATCAGGCTAAAGCCTGGGCCAGAAGTGGCTGTCATAGATTTGGCCCCTCCCCAGGCCGCCCCCAACACCGCGTTCATCGAGGCCAGCTCATCTTCCATCTGGATGTACGCGCCGCCCACATGTGGCATGCGCTCGGCCATGCGCTCGGCAATTTCCGTGGCTGGGGTGATGGGATAACCGGCAAAGAAACGGCAGCCAGCCGAGATAGCAGCTTCGGCGCACGCCTCATCGCCGCTGATAAAAAATTCGCCACACAGGGGGCCTTTTTCTGTCATACTTGGATCCTTTTTGGGATGTCAAAAGCCCGTGGAAAAGATATCAAAAGCTGCTTTCCGGCTTTTGACATTCCATCTCTAGCTCGGTGACATAGATAGCAAATTCGGGGCACATGATTTGGCACAGTCCACACGCTACACACGCCGAGGCATCTGTCACCTCGGGCACATAATAGCCCTTGGCATTGAATGTAACAGACATTTGCAGCACGCGGCGCGGGCAATAGGCTTCGCACAAGCCACAGCCTTTGCAGCGGGCGGAGATGATACTGACTTGCCCGTGCGGGGCAACAAATTGGTCGTGGTCAAGGGGGATTCGCCAGAATTTCAAGGTGTGCCTCCAAAAGGACTAGGCGGGCCGGCTGTGCCGACCAGACAGCAAGTTTGAAATTTGACTCATTTACACAATTTTGGGCTATGCAGAAGCATTTGGCGCATCCTTTTTAGCCTATAACGCTTTTGTGCTTTTGTCAACCCACACAAAAGGTCATTCACCGCAAGACATAGCCCATTTGGGTCAGAAAGAACACCCCGATCTGTAAACTGTAGATATTCTAGCCAACATCTAACAAGGTAGGCTGCCATTCCATCTGTTCTGGCTCTGGTGGT
The DNA here is from genome assembly GCA_041740315.1 of Thermoflexales bacterium. Taxonomy (GTDB): domain Bacteria; phylum Chloroflexota; class Anaerolineae; order Fen-1058; family Fen-1058; genus JBGSMF01. The sequence goes on along the minus strand of JBGSMF010000085.1, from coordinate 4,773 downwards.
AATTCTGACATTCCTAATCAGCCGCAAACACAGCAGTAGCACAATCTCTAGCGGCCCAAGCCTCTTCAATATTGTTCCATCGTACAACTTGGCAGTGAGATGGAATAACCTCCGTGCCTGCAGATTTTAGTTCTCAGTCTTCTTCATGAGCAGCATATAAACGAACCCAATTGCGCTGGTTTTGCCATATCTCTATAACAGAACTATGCCAGGTTTCATCATTAGGGTCTCTAATCAGGTTTTCAACGAGCCTATCCAACGGAATAGGGAATTTGATTTGGAGCTTGGGTAAGAACTTGAGGCCTGAGCCACGAGTCAGTTTTCTAGTTGCTTTCATCCAAGCCTGTATACTTGGAACAAAATCAGCATTTTCCGAAAATGCAAGCTGCTGTTTTATAAAAGGTAAACCCTGCGTCATCACAACATAGTTTTGTGGAAGAAGAACAAAATATATCCAGTAATCTCTTTCAAAAAACAGTTTATCAATAGCTGTGAGGCCACTAATGGCAATCCAGTTAAAAGATTTTTGCATTGATTTGACTTCGATTTTACGCACTTCGCCCTCTTTGTTCGTTGAGAGACCATTAAAACCGGATTGCTTCTTGACCAATTGTATACTACATCCTCGGTATGTCTCAACAGAACAAACAAGGCCGACACCGACCTTTTCTAACGTGTTCGGGTGATGCTCTTCCATAAATCACTCCTAAATTGGAGACAATATTATGGCCAATCACAAATTGGCGCGCATAAATTTCACCAAACTTGCCATGTCTTTCTGTGTGAACGCAACAATATAATCACTATGCCTACAAATGGTTGCCAAAGATGAGAATTGCCTGACATTGTAAGCATTAGCAATCACATAAACAATCTTGCCGCCAGCCTTGTGCACCAAGTTTGCTTTGGTTTCTGCCTGTAAGGCCCTCAGCGCCAAAAAGTCACCTGCGATAAAATAGAAACCGACCTCAATAACAAACAATTGACTTGTTGGAGACCGAGCGACAATGTCAAAAAGAAGATCATTGGGCTTGGACGTTGCTGTTTCTTGAATAAAGCCATTGCAAGTTATTGTCCAACCAGGCAGTTCTTCAAGAAGCATGTTCACGACATGTGCCCTGCAAAGTTGCTCCATTTGGCTTGGTCTAATGTGCCTAGTTGTTTGACCTAACCAAATATATCTTTGTTTTACAAAATCTTCAACCTCGCCCACCCGTCCCATTAGAGACCCTAGAATACATTTCTCTTTGAGAATAGCAGGTATCGGTCCTGTGGCAGCAGCGCCATGCAAAATCAGCATAATCACATCTTCCATCAATGGCTCCAAGCCATGTGGAGTATGTAGTCGCTTCCCATCCACAAAAAGAGTTCTGTTAGTTAAACTACGAGCAGTTGGAATGACCTTGAAGGCGTATTTGTGAGTTTGGCCCTTCCACACATAACTCATTCCTGCATCAGGAAAAATGCCTGTGAATCCGGTTCTTATGCGCTTGAGAGGCTCGCCTCCTATATCAGACAAAACCATGAGGTGCTTCAAAAAAAGGTTAGCAGGCATTTCACTGGTAGCGGCCAAAGCCAACTTCCAAGCATCGGGGGCAGAATCCGAAACATCCAGTATGCTGATGAATTTATCCTGTGTTGAAATCAGTAACGGAATGACACTCGCTGCCATTTCTCTTTTAACGAGTTCGCTCGGCCAGTAAAGAATGGCCTTCTTTATCAATTCTTCTGGGGAAGGTGCATAATCAGGCATAAACATTCCATCCTTGTCATCAGAGTACTTGGATAAGTCTTGATATTTTAGCACTGCCTTAGCCATCATGCAATCGTTCAAAATGTGTAAACTGTCCACAAATGAATAGCAAATAGCATGTGGTATAATTTGCGCTGTGATTAAAAGCTCTGCGCCAGGCAAGATCATCCTTTTAGGTGAACACGCCGTTGTTTACTCACGCCCGGCTATCGCCGTTCCAGTAACTTGCGTGCAAGCCACCGCAAGCGCCGAGGCCGCGCCGCCCGGTTCTGGCTGCACTCTTCACGCCGCCGACCTGGGTCGCACAATCCGCCTGGCAACCGCGGCCAGCGATGACCCGCTGGCCGCAGCAGTGCGCGGTGTGTTGACCCTCCCGCAGGTTTGCAACCTGCGGGAGGGTGAGCAGGCGACCGAACCCGATGTGACCCTCTCAATCCACTCTACCATTCCGCTGGCCGGCGGCATGGGATCGGGCGCAGCGGTTTCGGCGGCCCTGGTGCGCGCGCTGGCAATGCACCTGGGATGCCCACTGGATGACGCCACTGTATCGGCGCTGGTGTTTGAGGTGGAAAAGCTGCATCACGGCACACCCAGCGGCATTGACAATACGGTGGTCGTCTATGCCCGGCCGGTGTATTTTGTCAGGGGCCAGCCGGCGCAAACCTTCCACGCGGCCAAGCCGTTTCACATCGTCATCGGCGATACCGGTCTGGCCAGCCCCACTCGAATCGCCGTGGGTGATGTGCGCGCCGCCTGGCAAGCCGACCCGCCGCGCTACGAGGCCATCTTTCATCACATCGGCCAGCTTGCGCAAGCAGCCCGCCTCGCCATAGAGGGCGGCCAGCTTGACCGCCTGGGAGCATTGATGAACGACAACCACGCCCTGCTGCAAGAATTGGGCGTATCGTGCGCCGAGCTGGACACGTTGGTTGACGCGGCGCGCCAGGCCGGCGCGTTGGGGGCCAAGCTTTCGGGCGGCGGACGCGGCGGCAACATGATCGCGCTGGTCACGCCCAAATCAAAGCAAAAGGTAGAACAAGCCCTGGCTCAAGCCGGCGCAAGAAACGTCATCGCCACTGAGATCAAGTCACGGGTTCTCGTGTATCATTAAAGACTCTACTGAAAAAACCACAAAGGACACCAACCTGTCTGCCGCCAGGTAGAGTACACGAAGGATTTGAAAAGCAGGCGAAATAAAATTTCAACCTCAAGGGTTTCTTGTGATGAATATCAAACCTATCAAACTACATTTTAATTTTCTTGGTGTCCTTGGTGGCTAAAAAGACCTTTTTTCAGGCAAGTCATTAAAAACATCCGCGTAAATCTGCGTTTATCCGCGTCCAATTGATGATTGCAAAGTTCAATTGATGATTGCAAAGTTCAATTTATGGGTGCAAAATGAAAGAGACCCTCTTTATCAAACTGGGTGGATCGCTGATTACAGACAAGACGCGCGAGCGGGCTGCGCGCCTTCGCACCATTCGCCGCCTGGCGCACCAAGTGCGCGCCGCGCTGGACGAACGCCCCCACCTGCGCCTGGTGATGGGGCACGGCAGCGGCTCATTTGGGCATTTGGTGGCCAGCAAATATGGCACGCGCCAAGGCGTGCGTTCCAAAGAAGAATGGCGCGGTTTTGCCGAGGTCGCCGCCGCGGCAGCCCAGCTCAATCAAATCGTCACCGATATCTTTGTCGGCGAGGGAGTGCCTGTTTTTACCATTCCTCCCTCGGCTTCGGCGCGCTGCAAGAGCGAGGCGCTGGACTATATGGATACCGGCGCGCTGCACGCCGCTCTGCGCGCGGGCCTGGTGCCCCTGGTCTATGGCGATGTGGCCTTTGACGCCAAGTGGGGCGGCACCATCATCTCGACCGAAAAGATATTTGCCTACCTGGCCGGCGAGCTGGGGCCAGAGCGCATCCTGCTGGCCGGCGTGGTAACTGGCGTGTATTCCGATTGGCCCAAGGGCGAAACTGTCGCGCCGCTCGTCACGCCGCGCACACTGGCCAAGATAGCCCCAGCGCTGGCCGGCTCGCACGGCAAAGATGTGACCGGCGGCATGGCCGACAAGGTCAAAAGCATGCTGGCGCTTGTCGAACAAATGCCCGAACTGACGGTTCACATTTTTTCCGGCATGACGCGTGACCTGCTGCGCCGCGTCATCGTCAGCCCAGACACCCCGGCCGGCACGCGCCTGGCAATGGACAAGAAACGAAAATGAGCGCCAAAATTCAACTCATCGGCCAGCCCCAAGCGCTGCACATTGAAAAAGAAGCCATCACATTTAGACTCATCACCGGCCCGGCCTCAAGTACCGCGCCCAAAGGCTTGCCCATGTTCAAGGCAAGCACATACATGGTGCAATGCAGCCAAAAACAATATAAAAGGGCGCGCGCCAGCGAGCAAGACAAATCCGAGCTCATCATCGAGGGCTACCAAGAGCCGCGCGTGGACGAGAATGGCAAGCTGTACATTGCCGTCGTCGCCACCGCTATCTTGAGCAAGCAGACCCAAGACGAACGCAAGCTGGGGCAAATTCGTGAAGAGGCAATCAAGACCGAAGAAGCCTACGAAGCCGCCTGCACCCAGTTTGGCGACGAATCGCAACAAGCCCGGGCCGCCCTGGAACTGTTTGAAAAAACCAAAGCCAATTTGATAAAGTTCATGAGCAGCCATCCAGAGTTGCGTTAGACCAGCCAGCTAACCTCTCGCAGGTTTGAACGCTATGCCTGTCCAACCAGCCACCGCCCGCGCGCATCCCAATATCGCGCTGATCAAATACTGGGGCAATCGCAACCAGGCCCTGCGCCTTCCTTCTAACTCGTCCCTTTCAATGAACCTGTCGGCGCTGACCACAATCACCCGCGTCGAGTTTGACGCCAATCTGCAAGTTGACGATATTCAAATCAACGACCGGCCCGCTGCGCCCCAAGCCGCGCAGCGCGTTATAGAGCATCTGGGGCGCATCCGCGCGCTGGCAGAGTTTGGCCTCTGCGCGCGAGTGGCTTCGGCCAACAACTTTGC
>JBGSMF010000084.1:0-15434 GCA_041740315.1 Thermoflexales bacterium | reverse complement strand
CCGGTGGATTCGGGTGGCACTCTGTATACACAGATAGGTGATGTGTTTGCATGGGTTATCACTCTCTTGAGTATTGCTTGGATTGGATACACCAAGGTTTTCGGGAAAGGCAGCGGCAGCTAACACTGCATGCACCCGACTTGCCTTACGCGCCGTGTTCCAGAGCTACTTTCGCGTGGTCATCGTCTTTCGGGGCGCGAGCGCCGCTCGTCGCATCCGGCCAGCGGGTGATGTTTCCGTTGGGCCACCTGAGCAGCATCACAATGCTTGGTATACCATTAGCATCAAATCACTATACAATTGAAGATTCAAGCGTGTCACTGAAACTCATTTTCCCCAGCCGCAAAAACTGGCTTGTGATTTTTGTATATGTCTCTATGTTCATTTACATTGTAGGACAGCTATTTCTTTGGATAATAAACCGGACAACGAAGCAAGCCAAAGACCCGATTTTTTTGCTCATGTCTTTTTCTGTATCTTATCATCCCCCGCAAGCACCTGAAACGACGCTTCATACCTTCTGCCCCTCCGCTTGTATCGTCTTTGTGCAGTTTGCTTGGGTGGCGCACTTGCAACCAACTCGAGTTTTTCTCCAAATCGCGCAATGATCTGTTCACGCAACCTTTCTCGGTCTTGCGGGGCAACTCCAAAGGCCATTGCCGCGTAATCCCAAGCCCGCTGGCGAACCAAATCACGATCCAGCTTGGCGGCACAATCATTGCACAAGCCCAGGTCATTCACCGGCCCCCATAAATCGCATCCAGCACATTCTCCTTGGGGACTGCCCCACGCTTCGTCCAAGATTTCGCCAGGTTCAACCACATCATCTTGTAACTCTATGCCTCGCACGCTATCCAGGTGCAGCATTAGGCTCTGGCTGTCTTCTGGCAACTCGCCGCCCTCATCGCTCTCATCCAGCGAGGGCGCAAACACAAACTCCATACAGCCATCCGGCGCATCGTCAGAGGGTGGGACAAACGCCAACGCAAAGAGATACAACCCAGCGATGCCTTCCAGAAACTCATCAGCGTCCTCGATCAAGAGCGGCTCGCTGCAGTCGGGGCAAAGCAGGGGCAGAGCGTAGCCATTGGCAAAGACTAGCTTGGTGGGCGCGCCCCCAAGGGCAGGGATAACATCTATCACTTGTTGCGCGCCGATCAACTCGTTCGTATACTCAAACACGCAGCGATACTCCCCGCCGATGTCAATCATTGGGCATTGGTGTTCGCCGCACGTCACCCGTCCGTCTAAAAGCGCCATGGGGTTTCTCCTCTGGCAAGTCCAGGTTTTTCAAGATGGCCCCATTTTACCTTTCCACGTCGCAAAGCGCAAACCCCGCTGCGGCTCATCCGTTCAAGCGGCTAATCCCCCCGCCCTATCCAAGCTTGTGAGGCAACAAAAAGCGGGCGGCGACGCCCGCTCTGTTCTATAGCCTCATTAGGCTGTTATTACCTGCACTGCCCGTTCAAACAAAATGGCTGACAAATCAATTTGACGTACCAGGGTAATATGCCTTGTGTAACTGCACTGAATACCTCTTGGGGTAAGGATTTTTAGCAAGTCGAACTGCCCATTGTGGGTAGTTCGACTTTTGCATCACTGGCCGCCTGCCGCTGGAACCGCTTCCTGTTCCAACTTGATTCCCCTTGCCAGCATGTGCTCGATAACCGGGCGTATATCGGCCAGCAACGGGTGCTGCGCCAGGCGTGCCAGATTTTTCTCGTCGGCGCGGGTGAGCGGCTTGCCCATCAACGCATGCGCCTCAAGCGTGGGAACGTCCATGCGGTACGGCTGGAAGCGTGGGCTAATTTTGCGCAGTTGCGCCAGGATATGTAGTCCACCATAATCCAGATCAGCCCAAACGAGCAAGGGGATATGTTCTGAACAAGTCTGCGTCAGGCAGCTTAGCAAATGCCGGCAAGCCGGGGATGGATTGCCCCACAGGCACAGCGCCGCCAACCCATTACCTTCGCGACGCACCAGCTCGTAGAATGTCGTCTGATTTTCCACGCACACCACGCGGGAAGCAGTGGCAACATCCACATGCTGCACGCGCGCAGCCTGCGCCGCCGGCAGACCAACCGACGGATAAAATTCGCCCAGCGAAATAACTTGACCGCTCTCATCCACCAAACGCCAGGGGCCATACAGATACAGATGGCTTGGGTTTGCCACCAAGCCCCATTCGCGCAATAACTCGTCATCAGCCAGGTCGGCCCACTCGGCTTGATGACGGCGCGCCAACGCGACCAGCGCGCCTTTGAGCAACTCGAATCGCTTGCTGTCATTGAATACGCGCACGCTGAAAACCCGATAAGGCGTTTCTTCGCGCACCTCGCTCAATGCGCGCAACGCCGTCAACACATCGTGGTTGAAATCTTGATCGGTCAGGCTGAATGGCGCGGGCGATTTGCTTTCGCGCAATTGCGCCAGTGTATGCTCCACTGCGCGCAAGCGCCAATCCTCAAAACGAAAGCGTTCGCCTAGCAGCAAGTCGCGCAGAGAGGCCCGTTGCGCGGCAAGGGGTGTGCGGTTCAGCCAGGCGAATAGTTCGTCAGCGCATTCAGGCGCTAGCGAGACAGAGGCAAGCAAATGGTTCTCCTGGCCCGGCAGCCAGACCAGGCGCACATAGCCCCGTTGCTCCAACGCCGTCAATTGCTCGTTGACAACCTGGCGCGGATTGGGATCAACCTGGCTGTGATAGCCAGGCAGCGTCATGGCCTGCACGTCACAGCGAATCGTTCGGTACATTACTTTTCCCTCTCCCACGCCTGGCGGGGAGGGGTGTGAGGGCAAATTGCGCCGCTCGTAAATATCCAGCAGCGCGTGGAGGATGGCGCTCACATCAGGAGAGGGAATAAAAGCTAGAGATGACATAACGCGCTTTATGAGCGTTTAATAATTTCAACAGGCTTTCGATATCCACGTTTTTGTAATTCCTCTGCTAGTTGGCGCGATCTGCGCAGCATCATCTCAAACCGTTTTTGCGCGCACAAGGCAAGTCCAACCACACGCACGCCCTTACGCAGTACGTTCCAACTCTCTCACCAGCTCAGCCTTGTCCATTTCAATGACGAACGAGTGATTATCCTTGCGCACCACCGTCCGCACACAATCCACGTAAGGCAAGAGTCCCGTCGCCTTGTCGGGCGGCGTCGCCAGCAGCACTTGCAATTGCGTCTCGACCATAAACTTGAGCGCGCTGGCCGTCCGCGCCGTATCCATTTTGCTGAATGCTTCGTCAAACAACGCCAGCCGGATGGTGTCCAAGGCGCGCGGCTGATTGAGGCGATAGGCTTGCGCAAACGAGGCCGCCATCGCCACATAAAACGGCGTGGTCGTTTCGCCGCCGGATTTTTTGGCATTGATCAGGCTGAGCAGCGCGTGGTCGCCATTGGGATAGTGGATGCGAATGTCGTACTGCAAATAGTTGCGGTAATCCTGCAATTGGCGCAGTTCCACGGCGGTATCATCGGCCTGCCCCACCGTTAAACGCTCGAACAACAAATCCCAGCCCTGCTGGTGCTTTTGGCGAAAATCGGAATCAAACAACGATTTGCCCAAAACCTCCTGGCTGTCCATCACCATATCGTACACCGAGCGCAGCGTGGGTTCGGGGCGCGTGATAAATTCAAAGCGCTCGCCGCCAAAGCGCAGTCCTGCCAGCGTGGTATTGAGATGCCCCAATTGCTGGCGCGCATCTTCGATCTGTTCGCGCAGGCGATGGATAAAATTTTCCACCAGTTCTTGCTCGGCCAACTTGCGCTGCGCTGCAATGCGCTCCTCGTACTGCGGCAGTTCCGATTGAACGTACTTGTCGCGTTCGCGGACATACCGCGCGGCGTCTTCGTCCTCGTCGTAACCGAAATCGTATTTCAGGCTATAGGCTTGCTTGGCCTCGCGCAAACGGTCACGGCTGCGCGTCTCGGCGCTTTGATATTCACTTTCGTAGCGCGTGGCGTTTTGCAGCACGGTTTCGAGCGGCTGCCGTTCCCGGCGGCGCTCGTATTCTTTGTTGACCTCGTCCAGCGCATCTTCGGCTTGCTCAAAACGCAAAAAGGCCAGCGCGCTTTGGGCGGCCTGGTCAGCCTCACGCTCCACTGTGGGAATGGTTTCGTCATTCAGCGTCTTGGCGCGCATTTCCAATCCGCCGATATGCTTGTCCAATTCCGAAAGCTCGGCTTGCAAGCCGTCAGCCTGCGCGCGGCGCGCGTCAACTTGCACGCGCAGGGCTTCCATGGTTTGCGTATCCAAGCGCGATAGCTCGTCTTGCAGCGCGGCCAATTGCGCCGTTTTGATGGGCAAGGTTGCCAACTCTTCCAGGTCACGCTCCAGATCAAAGTAAAGGCGCGTCTTGTCTCGCGTGAGCGCCAGGCGTTCGCGCAGCGCGGTGGCTTGATCTTGCAGCGCCAGCAATTCGGCGCGAATCTCTTCAAGCCGGGCTTGGCGCTGCTCGATCTGGCGCGGCACGGCCCGGTCGCCGATGAACCAGCGGCGGTAAACGCGCGGATTCATGTGGCTGGTGGTATAGTTGCGGCGCAAAAAACACTCGCGCGTTATGGCAGTGCGATGCTCGCGCAATTCATCCAACGTGTTGCATTTGACCGTGTGGCCCAGCAGCAAATCTACCAATACGCGCGCGCCCGCGTGCTGCGTTTGAACCTCACTTGCTAAACCCAAAAGGTTTTGGAAACCCTTTGGGTCTGCTCGCAAAATTCGCTCAATGTCCGGCAGGCCGACCCCATGCAAATTGTCCTTGTGGCGGCGCTCGCGGTAAAGCTGCATCGCGGCAGCGTAATGCTCCGGCGGCACCAACAAATTGAAGCGCGTGTTGCCCAACACACCTTCCACTGCGTCTTGCCAAGATTCATCGGGGATTTGCAAAACGGTGCATAGAAACACCACCTCGTCTGCGCCCAACCCCAACTCGGCGCGCAACAGGCGGCGCAAGCGGGCGGCTTCGGGCGCTTCCGCCTCGTAGCTGGCGTCGCGGTCGCCCGCGCGCAGTTGACTGATCTCGCGCTGCAACTGCTCAGCCTCATCGCGCAATCGGCGTGACTGTTCACCCAACAATGCGCTTTGTTCGGCAAACGTGTGCCCCAAAATTTCCAAGTCGGCTTGCAGCCGGACAATGCACTCCACACTTTCAGATTGAATGAATTCATCTAATGAAGGCGGAATTGACATACGATCTTTGACGAGGCCTTGACGCAATGTCTGCGCATCTCTGAGCTCGCGGGCCAATGTTTCGGCCACGCGCGCCTCGCGTTCGGCCAGCGCGCGCGCCTCATTTTCCAGAGAGGCAATCTTGTCGCGCAGTTCTTTTTCGCGCAGCGCGGTTGCATCAGTTTGCAGCGCCACCTGCGCATCGAGCAAAGCTTGGCGGGCGCGCTTGAGGTCCTCGCTCAAAATGTCGCGCTTGAGCGCGGCGCGGGACAATTCCACCCGCGCTTCTTCCAGCTCCAAGCGAAAGCGATTGAGCTGCGCCAGGCGCGTATCGCCCTGCGCGCAGCGTTGAATGTAGCCATTGGTCAGGCGGCGGCGGCGATTCGCTACCCGTTCCTGGTCAAGTTCCTCAATGTGATTCAGCGCCGCAATCCGCTCGCGCACATTGGCTGCCAGCGATTCAAAGTGGCGCAGCGTTTCCAATTGATCTTGCAGCGTCTTGACATCCACCAGGTTTTCATCCAGCAAATAGTTGTGGGCAAACTCGCGGATGTTGATGAGCGGGCTAAAGGCCAGGCCCTTGACAATCTTGGCCGGAAAAGTGTCTTTGAGCTGGCCCAGACGATTGAGCAAATGAAAGCGATAATCTTCCAGGCGGCCAAAGACCTGGGCGCGCCCGCCGGTGGGCAGAGCGAAATGTTCCAGATGGCGCTTGAAGGCGCGCGTGTCAAACAGCTTGCCGCCTGTCCCGTGAGCCCCCGCAGGGGGCGAAATGGGAGATTCGCGGAAGAACCAGCCATCGTCGAGCGCGGCATTGTTGACGATAAAATACATTACATCCGGCGCGCGACCATCGGCATAAGCATCAATCACCGCGCCGTGCACAAAGTATGAATTATCGGGGTTGCGAAATTCTAGCGCCACCACGCCGGTCACATCATCGCGCAAAAAACGCTGGCCTTCGGTGCCCAGTTCGCCGCGCACGTAACTGGCGAGCGTGCGCTTGCCGCCGGCCAGCGCCGCCTGGTTAAACTTGACCTCGCGCTGCCCGCCCACCAGCGCGAACTGGATCGCATCCAAGATCGTAGACTTGCCCACGCCGTTGACGCCGATAAAGTACGTTGTGCCGTTGCACGAGATGGTGGCGTTTTCAAACAAGTGCCAGTTGACGAGACGAATACGAGTGAGTTGTTTCATAAAGTACTCCGTTGGTCAGACAATCCAATGGCGCGCCGATCTTGAGCCAACTTGGTCGCATCACTCCACGCCAAATCGCCGGCAAACAACCCAAAGCGATAAACCTGCATTTTCCAAAGCGCATCGCCTGTTATGTCGGCCGGCACATCTTGTTCCCACTCTCGATAGTCCATCACCTTCCCTCCACATTACGCGATACGCAATACGCAGTACGCATCATGCACCACCCTCATCTCGTTCATCTACCTCTGCCACCCGATACTTGCGCAACCACACCTCCATCTCGTCCGCCCCCTGCACGGGCAAGACCAAGCGCACGGACCCGCGCAGACGCAAGCGAGTTTCGCTGTTGCGCACGTCAATCGTGCGACCGTCCAATGTGTCAACCAATCCCAGCGCGCGCAAGTGACGCAGAATCGCCTCATACTGCATAACGCCCAGGTCGCGCTCTTTGCCGGTGATCGTCCGATATTCTTCGCGCACTTGACCCACCGTCACCACCGGGTCGGTCGCCAGGTTGAGCTGTTCGGCGCGCTCCTGGTACAGCTTGCGCAAGACGACAATCATCAGCGTTTCATCCAGCCGATAATGCGCGCGGCAATAGCTAAACTCGGACACGGCTTGAAAGATGCGGTGATAATCGTCGTGCAATAATTTGAATCCGGTCAGTGCCAACAAGGTCTCGAACGCCTCGCGGTGGCGATGGACAAAGTAATAATCATCCTTGTCGGTCTCGACATCTTGATGCAAAAAGGTCTGGCCCAACAAGCGATTCACCACGCGGGGCATGTCGCGGCGGGATTTTTCCGGTAGCACCGTCATCTCCAGAATGGTTTCAGTATCAAAGGGCATTTTGCGAGCTCCGTATTTCGTACTGCGTAATCACGTCTTATGCAGTACGCATCACATCATAGTTTCACCAAATCAAACGGCGCCATCCGATACGGCCCCACCTGCACCGGCTCACCCGGAGTAACTTCAAGGCCATAGTTCACCTCGGGATGGAAACTGTAGGCAATTGTATAGAGCAGCCAGGGCACATTGCCCAGCACATCGGGCGGCAACGCGGTCACGGGGATGCGCCGGTTGCCGTTGAGGAACTGGCACACAAAGCGATTGATCTTGTCCGGCGAAATGCTCTGGGTTACTTCTTGCAGAGTGGTCGCGCGCAAGGCGGCAATGTCCAGCGGGTGAAGCGTCGGCAATTGGATATCTCCCGTTTCAAACGGCGCGCGGCGCTGCGGCATGGTGTAAAAACTATTGGCATCGGGCAGGCGAATGGGGTAACGCTGCAAACCGGGAGCATCTTGCGGCAACTCGAACAAGCCTTCTTCTTGCAGCGCTGCCAACCGCCGCGCCAATGAAACCAGCCGATCCTTAAAGCTGCCATCATCGCTTACCAACTGGTAACGAATCTGGCGCAGCGAGGTGCGCAGGTATTGCGCGTGGCGGCGGTCAATCTCGTCTAGCAGCGGATCGAGGCTTTCCAATTGCTGTGTGATGAAACGGATATAGTGGCTGATCTCGCCCGCGGCCTGGGCCGGTGTGATGCGCGCCTGCGTCGCCAATTCGTCGGCGGCGCGGTCAAGCCATTCGCTATCGGCCTGCCAGATTTGAAGCTGGTTGATAATATCGCGCCGATAGCGTGACACGTGATCAGAGGTTTTGAGCGCGTGATAAGCCGGACCAAGCACCGAGGCGTAATCGTCATACTGCAAGCGCAATAGCTCGGCCACGTCGCGCCCGCGCGTGGCGCGCTCAATATAGCGGCGAATGTTGTGATTCAACTCGTTCAACCCGCGCACGACCTGGCGCACGTTCTCGTAGGCTTGGGTAAGCGCCAGCGCGGGCGCGAAATTTTCATCTTCGTGCGTGAGCAATTGGTGCACGGTGTACAATTGGCCTGTATATTCGCGCGGCTTTTGCTCCTGGATAGCGCGCAAGGCTTCCAACAGCGTAAAAGCGTAATCGGGCAAGATGATATATTCGGTGTAATCGGCATGCTGCTCGCGCTCGATCCAACCCGTCTCGACCAAGCGGCGCAGCAAATACCCGGCGTAATCTTGGGGTGTGGATTGCCCCGTAATCGAATCGGAGGTTTCGCCTGTGCCTTCGTCCATTGCCGCCGCCACCGCTTCTTCCGCGCCCTCGGCAGCCAGGTAATCCACAATTTCTGCTATCACGACCTGGCGCGTCAGGCCAAAGCGGTTGAACTCGGCCAGCGCATAGATGCGCAACAGGATAGCCATATAGTGGCGGGCCAGGTTGCCATAACCCTGCGTGCTAAAGGGGTTGAATAAATTGGCTGGAAGAATATCAAACGGATTGCGGGTTTGCAGATTGACCATCGTTGCTCCAAACCAGAATATCGCTCAGGTTACATTCCAGCGCGCAGCACAAACGCGCCAACGCTTCCAAATCAACATAACGCGCCTGGCCGGCATCCAGGCGATAGATCAAATCTTTGGGCACGCCGGCCAGTTCCGCCAGGCGGCGCAACGATAGCCGTTCTCCAGTGAGTGCCTGGCGCTGCCCCAGCAATATTGTGAGCCTGCCGCGAGTGCTGATTCTGTCCACATAGCACCTTTGTTCTAATTTTGTCATAGTTTAGCATACTTTATTTGCCTTGTCAAGACTTTTGTCGGGATAAAACGACAACGAAACAAGTTCAATACTGCTTGCATAAATTGCCACGCCGCAAAACGCAAACCCAGCCACGGGTCAGCCAAGTAGCCAATCCCCCTACCCTGGCCGTTACTGGGCAGATAAAACGAGTTTGGGGGTAACAAAAAGCGGGTGTCACAAAGGAACGCGAAGGAAAACTCGGGGAGACTTTGTGTCCCTTTGTACTTGGTGGTAAAAATGCCCCCTGTTTGGTTCCGGCTTGGCCGGGTTAGGTTGTGGTAGATTGCCGCTGTTCGCTATTCTGCGGTATAATCAACGCCATAACCATGACCATAATCGCCCTGCCTCAAACAACATTAGGCTGAGGCGCTCGTTTCAGCCCAGTGTAGCAAATCAGTATCACAGAAATATCACGGTCCATTCGCCGTGTTGCCAAAGTTATCCACAAAGAAACACTAATCTTTTCGTCTTGGTGTGCCTATGGATGAAAAGAAAAAGGTTGCCCTCATGGCTCAACTAGAGATTAGGTTGCTTGGCTCCTTTCAGGTCAGCTTGAACGGGCTGTCTGTGACAGGCTTTGAAACCGATAGCGCCCGGGCCCTGCTTGCTTATACAGCGATGCAGGCTGGCACGCCCCTTGCACGCGAAACACTGGCGGGCTTGATGTGGCCGGAACAATCCCGAAGCAAGGCTCTGCATGCCCTCAGCCAGACCTTGAACCGCTTGCGCAAGGCTCTGAACGAGCGTGATGCCACAACGCCTTTTCTGTGCGTCACCCCTGACTCGCTTCAATTCAATGCCGACTCGGACTATTGGCTTGACGTGACAGTCTTTGCGCGCCTGCTGGCAGAGTGCCAGCAGCACCCGCATCGCGGTATGGGTGTTTGCCGCACTTGCCTCGCGCGCCTGGCGCAGGCGGCGGCCCTCTATCACGGCGATCTGTTGAGCGCATTTTTTATGAACAGCAAACCCTTTGAGGAATGGCTCGTGCTGCAGCGCGAGCACCTGCATCGCCAGGCGATGGAGATATTGGGCATATTGGCAGCTTATGAAGAGCGGCTCGGCGAGTACGAGCAAGCGCGGCAGTATGCCTGGCGGCAAGTGGAATTGGAGCCTTGGTGCGAAGAGGCACACCAGCAGTTGATGCGCGCCCTGGCCCTGAATGGACAGCGTAGTGCGGCCCTGGCCCAGTACAAAGCCTGCCACCGTGTCCTAACCGAAGAGATGGGTCTGCCCCCCTCGCCAGAGACCACGGCGCTGCGCGAGCAAATCCAGGCCGAACAGCTCGCGCCTGATCCCACCTACCAGCACAACCTGCCAGCGCAACTGACTCCCTTTGTCGGCCGAGAAAGCGAACTGGCTCAAATCACCGAGCAAATCAACCACCCCGATTGCCGGCTGCTGACACTGATGGGCCCGGGCGGCATTGGCAAAACGCGCCTGGCCCTACGAGCAGCAAGCGCCGAGTTGGGCGCCTTTCGCGATGGGGTGCGCTGGGTTTCGCTGGACGCCGTGTGCGCCTTCAATCTGCCAACGGCGCTAGCGCAATCGCTGGAGGTGACCTTTGAAGGCCTCCGCTCTCCCTGGCAGCAATTGGGCGACTATTTACGCGAAAAGGAAATGCTCTTGGTGCTGGATAGCTTGGAGCACCTTGTGCCAGAGATTGAGCCAGTGGCCGAGCTGCTGCAGAGAGCGCCACGCCTGCGAGTGTTGGCTACCTCTCGCGAGCGATTGGATGTTCAGGGCGAGTGGCTACTGGCGGTAGGAGGCTTGCCTTATCCAGGCCAGGATGCAATCCCGGGCAATGGCCGCGCCTTTGAAGATTGGGAAGCCGTGCGCCTCTTTGTCCAGAGCGCCGCCCGCCTCCACCCTGGCTTTGCGCTTTCTCCGCTTGAACAACCTGAAGTGGCGCGCATTTGCCAACTGGTAGAAGGCATGCCGTTGGGAATCGAACTGGCCGCGGTCTGGCTGCGCGCGCTGTCCTGTCGAGAAGTCGCCCAAGAAATTCAGCGCGACCTAAATTTCCTCACAACCTTCAGGCAGGCGGCGCCGGAGCGGCAGCGCAACCTGCGCGCCGTGTTTGATCACTCCTGGGTACTGCTTTCACCTGAAGAAAGAAACTGCTTTGATCGGCTGGCGGTTTTCCAGGGCAGCTTTGAACGCGAGGCCGCCCAGCAAGTGACCGGCGCAACGGTTTCCATCCTGGCCGCGCTGGTGGACCAGTCTTTGCTGCGCCAGGTTTCCGAACCCGCCCAGCCTGCGCAAGCACGTTATGAGCTGCACACCCTGTTGCGACGCTATGCGGCTGAAAAACTAGCCAGTGCGCCCGATGTGGAGCGCGAAACCCAAGACCGTCACGGCGCTTACTATTTGGCCTTGCTGCGCAAATATGAATCTGATTTAAAAGGCCGCGCCCTGCGCCGAGCTTTGGAAAGCATCGGCGCCGAAATCAGGAACGTGCGGGTGGCATGGACCTGGGCGGTCGAACGGGGACAAATCGCCGGCATCAGCCAGGCCTTGGAAAGCTTGTTCCTGTTTTACGACTTGCAAGGTTGGTTTCAAGAAGGCAAACAAGCCTTTGAGCACGTGACACAAGCCTTGGAGGAGGCGCTGGTCGGGAAGGAAAAAAGCGTGCTGGGCCAAGCCCTGGCCTGCCAAGGCTGGTTCGTATTCCAGCTTGGGCGGCCTGAGGAGGCGCTGATCCTTTACGAGCGCGGGCTTGCGCTGTCGCGCGAGATGAACGCGCGTCCCCAGATAGTTTTTGCCCTCAATCGCCTGGGCCTGGCGGCTTTTAATTCGGGCGCATACGAGCAGGCAAAAGAAAAATGCCAGGCAAGCCTGGCTATTTGCCGCGCAATTGGCGACAGTTACCACATGGCAGCAACGCTCAATACGCTGGGGTGGATAGCTCAGGCACAGAGCAATTATGCCGAGGCGCGGCAATACGGCCAGCAAGGCCTGGCTCTGGCGCGCGCAGCCGGGCTGGGCCGCATCGAGGCAGACGGCTTGCGCCTGATGGGCGTGATCTCTTTCGAATCCAGTTGCTACGACGAGGCCGGAGATCATTGGAAGCAATCACTAAACCTTTGTCGAGAACTGGGCCTCCAACGGAACGAGAGCATTGTGCTCCACAACCTCGGCGCGCTGGCTTTTCAGCAGGGCGATTACAGCGGCGCATGGGCCTTTCTCGAACAGAGCTTGCGCATGAAGCAAAGGAGCGGCGAACGCCGCGTGATGGCCCCAACCTTGAGCATCTTGGGCGCCACAGCAACCTGCCAGGGTGATTACACCCTGGCCCAAGGCTATTACGAGCGCGCCCTGCAGATCAACCGTGAAATCGGCGTCCGGCGCGGCGAGGGCTTGGTGCTCAACAACCTGGGGCTGACCGCGATGATGCTGGGCAGCTATGACGAGGCGCAACTTTACCTGGAGCAATCACTAAGCATTGGGCGCGAGATTGGCAACCGCCTGGGCGAGGGTCAAACGCTGGGCAATCTCGGCTTGCTCTTTCATCAGCGCGGCAATCACCAGGCTGCCTGTGATTATTGCCAACAGGCCTTGAGTATTGCGCAAGAACTGGGCAATCGGCGCGATCAAGCCTACGCCCTGGTGAATTTGGGGCAAGCCCTGGCCGGGCTGGGCCGCCTGCCCCAAGCCGCAGAGGCCTATGGGCAATCCCTGGAACTGCGGCGCGAATTGGGCGAGCGCCATTTAGCAAACGAGTCGCTGGCCGGGTTGGCGCGCGTTTCCCTGGCGCGAGGCGAGCTGCCCCAGGCCATGGCCCACGTTGAGAGCATTTTGCGTTACCTGGACGAAAATTCTCTGGCCGGCTTGAACGAGCCTTTTGGAGTGTATCTGATCTGTTATCGCGTCTTGCAAGCAGCCCAAAATCCGCGCGCTGAATCTATTTTGTCCACCGCCCACACCCTGCTGCAAGAGCGCGCCGCCAAGATCAACCCGGCGGCCCTGCGGCGCTCGTTCCTGGAAAATGTGGCTGCCCACCAGGAAATTGCAGCCGAGTGGGCCAAGACGTCTGCTGCCGCTTCCCGCTGACCCGAGCGCCTGTGTGACCTCGTTTGAGATAGCAATAAATCATTGGTGTCAACCCAACCACCCTTGCGAAGGTTCAGAACCTTCGCAAGGGTTCATCTGCACTCTTACACGTTGTCGGGCCGGTTGCCGTACCTGCCCACCTCTCGATGGAGCTTTTTACAGTACCAGAGGACGACGCTTCCATACCAACCTTGTGGACATATAGCTCGAATTGATTAGGCCCCAAGAAACGCACTTCCTCAGGGTCCACGTGATATTCGTCTTCATACCAAAACAAATGGGCACGGTCCCAACCTGCGCCATTCCAGATCAATCTCGCAAGCTTAACTTTCCAACACATCCATTCCAAACGACTATTGATAGCCTGGGTAACATATAGTCAGCTCAAATTCAGTGGAAAAACGTTTCTGCCTGGTGGTTACGAGGTGCGTTTGCCAAATGAGGTTGAATGGGGAAAAGCCAATCCAGGTTGTGAGCGGGGCAAAGCACAAGCGGGACTGGCTGCCCCGCTTGTGTTGCTGTTATGCGTTCTGTTATGCGTTCTGGATCGTCATTATTGCACTCATGACGCAAGTACGACACCGCCGGGTGTAGGCTGAGCGATCACAAATAATCTTTACGATAGATCAGGATTTCTCTCGTCACCCGAAAGCCAACCGACTGGTAGAGCGCCAGCGCGGCATTGCGTTGACGGTCGGTTTCCACATAAACAGTCTGCGCGCCATGCCGTTGCAAACGCCGCAAGCCTTCGGATAGAATCGCCTGCCCCAGCCCCAGCTTGCGCCAGTCGGCGTGGACTCCCATAGGCTCAATTTGCCCGCTGGCCGAGCTTGTGTCTAGCCAGCAAATGCAAAACGCCGCCAGCCGGCCATCGGGCGCAACCGCCACCAAATCCAGGTCGGCGATATAGTCTGGCTGGCGCAGAGTGCGCGCGCGCCACCCCACCGTCATATTTTCGGTTCCAAAAACAGCGCGCTGCAATTCGACATAGGCGGCCACTTTACTCTCGCCAGCCAGCGGGCGAATGGCAAAGCCGGCAGGCAGAGGACATTCTACTACAGGCATTTGGGCAGAACGAGTCATAAAAACCTGTGACCACGAATCCTCGCCCATATCGGCCTGAGATGCAAAACCAAGCTCTTCCAGGTCACGGATGCGCTCAGCCTGATCCGCAAAGACGCTTACATACCACGCCGGAAGCCCTCCCGGCATGCCCACGGCCTGGCGAGCGCGGCCGTCGGCCCATTCCAAAAGGCGCTTGTGAATGTCTTGCGGCGCGGCAGGCAGGCAGGCGTAATCAATTGCCCAGAAAGGTGGCTGCAGCACAGCCCAGGCCACAAGCTGTTGCTCATCATCGAACCACAGGCCGACGTTATCGGGGTAATCAAACGCCCACGAGCAGAGCCGGTAAGGCAGGTCAACCACGTGCGGATTGTTGGCGGGGAACTGGCGAACCAGGGCCAGCATTTGCTGCAGGTCTGCTTGGCCCGAATAAGCGCGTTGGGTTATATAGACTTGCATTGTTTGCTCCTTTGGAAAAATGGGCTCTCCCGACTTCGGGAAAAGCGTCCTGAGCGGAGGCCCAAAGGGCCGCTCAGGGCGCTTTCCCGTTAAATCCAGCCGAGCCGAAAAATGTGACGGCGCAAGCCGTCATTATCCCCAGGGCAACGGCCGGCCCCAAGCACCCCAATCCATTAACTCCGCCGGGCGGCTTTGGGGTGGGAGTAAGAGTAGATTCAGGGGTCGGCGCTGCAGGCAAGCAAGCAATCATATTGCCCCAGCTATAGTTAAACGGGCAATTCCAGTTCCATTCCTTCACATTCGCCGGGCGGCCGGCCCAGCCCGCCGGCAAGACACAGCCGGCAATATTTTCCACAAATGCGCACTGGCTTTGCGAGTCGTTGACGACCATATCCTCGCAATTGCCACGATGAGGACCGCCAGAGCAGCAGAATTGATTCTTGTAGCGCTCGCAGTTGAATTGGAGGTTTTCAACCCGCGTATAGCCCGCCGGGCATTGAGCCTGCCCTTGTTCGCCCAAGGTTAGCCAGCCTTCCGGCGGCTCGCACCAACTGCAATCGTCGCCGTGGATGTGCACCGCGCACTCTTTGGTCGCGTGGTTCACAAAGACATAGGGCGGCGTGGGCGTGGCAAGCGCCGCGCCGCTTGGCAAGAGCAGCAAAAGCGCCATCACCAGACCCAGCACGATTACTTTTCTGGACATTACGGCCTCCTGTTCTGCAGCATGGCAAGTTGCTTTAACGCAAAGACAACCCGGTGCCGTCACTGAGCGTGACGGTTCGGGCTTTAGAAATAGACATTATTGGAAATATCCGCCAACGTACACCCTGGACTGCCCGTCCAGCCTGCTGCCGCGTGCCGCGTCAGCGGCC
>JBGSMF010000083.1:0-5318 GCA_041740315.1 Thermoflexales bacterium | reverse complement strand
ACAGGAATCAAAATCTCGGATGAGCAGATGGACAGCCTCAACTTGCATAGGCATGAGACGCTACCCAAGTGGAACTATACCATCAAACCGATGTTTGCTCTGTCTTGAAAATCCCAAGTTATTTTTTTACAGTTCCTTAGGGTCTTTTTTGAATACCAGCCGCCCGCCTACGAGCAGTGGGGCCAGGCGGTGCAAGAGTTCAAGCTCCAGGTGCCCCAACTGGCCGCCGCCCTGCTAGAGCTGATCCGCCGAGAGCGCCGCGCCAACCCCATCTTTATCAAAGCGTTTGAGGGCTTTGCCGCGCTGTGCCGGGCCGCCATCAACCCCAACCTGGCCGAGCAGGCCCTGGAAGAAATGCTCATTCAGCACATTCTCACCGAGCGCATCTTTCGCCGCGTGTTCGACAATCCCGATTTTGCCGAGCGCAACATTATCGCGCGCGAAATCGAGCAGGTCGTCCAGGCGCTCACTTCGCGTCACTTTAGCCGCCACGACTTTCTCAAGCCGCTCGACCGCTTTTACGGCGCAATCGAAGCCACCGCCGCCACCATAGACGATTTTTCGCAAAAGCAAGCCTTTCTCAACACCGTCTACGAAAAGTTCTTTCAGGGCTTTTCAGTCAAGCTGGCCGACACGCACGGCATTGTCTATACCCCCCAGCCCATTGTAGATTTTATGGCGCGCTCGGTGGAAGAAATTTTGCAGGCCGAGTTTGGCCGCTCGCTTTCGGACAAAAACGTCCACATCCTGGACCCGTTTGTGGGCACGGGCAATTTTATCGTGCGGGTGATGCGCGAAATCAAGCGCTCGCGCCTGCCCCACAAATATGACCAAGAACTGCACTGCAACGAGGTGATGCTGCTGCCCTATTACATTGCCTCGATGAACATTGAGCACGCCTATTACGAATTGGCCGGCGAGTACAAGCCGTTTGAGGGCGTCTGCCTGGTAGACACCTTTGAGCTGGCCGAGCAAAAGCAACCGGGCCTCTTTACCCAGGCCAACACCGAGCGGGTGGAGCGGCAAAAGCAAGCCCCCATTTTCGTCATCCTGGGCAACCCGCCCTACAACGCCGGCCAGATCAACGAGAACGACAATAACAAAAACCGCAAATATCCAACCCTAGACAGGCGCGTGGCCGAAACCTATGGCAAGGCGTCTCAGGCCACCCTGCTCCGCAAATTGAGCGACCCTTATGTCAAAGCCATCCGCTGGGCCTCGGATAGAATCGGCGACGAGGGGATGGTTGCCTTTGTGACCAACAATAGCTTTGTGACCGAAATTACGTTTGATGGGATGCGGCAATGCCTGGAACGAGATTTTGATGAAATCTATATCTTGGACTTGGGCGGCAATGTGCGCAAGAACCCCAAATTGTCCGGCACAACCCACAATGTATTTGGGATTCAAGTCGGAGTAAGCATCACTGTCCTGGTCAGAAAAAAGACAAGGTCAAAACAAACTAAAATCCATTACGCCAGCATGGGTGAGGACTGGCGCAAAGAGCAAAAATACGATTTTCTTGATGCGGCAGGCCAGGCCAGCGGCGTCAAATGGCGGACAATCAAGCCTGATGCAAAACACAACTGGTTGACCGAAGGAATGAGCAAGGCATTTGGCACATTCTTGCCGTTGGGCACAAAAGAGACCAAACGCGCCACAGGGGCCGATGCCTCGGCCATTTTTAAAACATTTTCTTTGGGTGTGGCGACCAACCGCGACGATTGGGTCTATGATTTTCGCTCTGATGGCTTGGAAGACAAAGTCAAGCGGCTCGTTCAGAACTATAATTCCGAAGTGGGCCGCCTTGCCAGGCAACCCGGCGATATTGATAGCCTGGTCAACAATGACCCCAGTTTTGTCAAGTGGACAGACCGGCTCAAAGAAGCATTATTACAGGGCAAGCCACTGGCCTTTGAGGCGGACAAAATAAGACATTCTGTCTACCGTCCTTTTGCGGGACAGTTTTTGTATTTTGACCATTTGTTGAATCAGCGCAGATATCGCCAGCCGATAATCTTTCCCACACCTGACGCCGAAACTGAGAATTGCGCAATTTGTGCCAGCGCGGCCGGTAATACCAAGCCGTTCCATTGCCTGATGGTAAATGTTATTCCAGACCTGCATTTGACCGGCGATTCTCAATGCTTTCCCCTCTACACCTACGACGAAAACGGTCAGCGCCAGGACAATATCACCGATTGGGCCTTGGGGCAATTTCGGGCGCGTTACGCCGCAGCCGTAGGGGCGAGTCGCCGACTCGCCCCAACAAAAACGGACATTTTCCATTATGTCTACGCCATCCTGCACCACCCGGCATATCGGGGAAAATACGCCGCCAACCTGCGGCGCGAGCTGCCGCGCATCCCCTTTGCGCCTGGCGCTTCGGCTTCGCTCAGCACAGGCTTTTGGGCCTTTGCCCAGGCCGGCGCCGGCCTGGCCCAGCTCCACCTTGGCTATGAGGCCCAGCCCGAATATCCGCTGACGTGGATAGAAAGCCCGGATGCCCCGCTAGATTACAAGGTCCAGAAAATGCGCCTGTCCAAAGACAAGACGCAGCTCGTCTACAACAGCTTTTTAACCCTGGCGGGCATCCCGCCCCTGGCGTTTGAATATCGCCTGGGCAATCGCTCTGCGCTGGACTGGGTCATTGACCAGTACCAGCTCAGCGCCGACAAGCGCAGCGGCATTGTCAACGACCCCAACCGCCCCGACGACCCGCAGTACATCATCCACCTCATCGGCAAAGTCATCACCGTCAGTTTAGAAACCGTCAAAATTGTGCAATCCTTGCCGCCGCTTGAATAAAACCCTCCCGCATGATAACTGCTCACCCTCCCGCAGGTTCGAACGCTATTGGATGAGCAAATACAACTCGATCGGGATTGCTAGCCCGCCCAGGCAGCTAAAATTCCAACCTGCGGGAGGGTAGGCTGAGCAGTTACCTCGCATGTAACAAACCATGCGGGAGGATAGCAACAACCCCCTACTCGGCTTGTTTTGCGCACCGAAACCCAATATTGCCATAGTAGCGGGCCGATGGATAATACAAGGGCAAACTGGCGCCGCGCCGCGATATGATCAAAGAGTCGGCTTGGGGTTCCAAGGAGGCGCGGCCTCCGCGATATACTCTCTTGTCGCTTGTTGAGACGACGTCGCTTGGGCCGTTTGGGTTGCTGGCCGGCGAAACGCTATAGTAATTTTCGCCGTACACGTCGCTTACCCATTCCGAAACATTCCCCGCCATATCCATTGCGCCGTAGGGACTGGCGTCAGAGGGATAACTCCCCACCGCGGCGGTGTTGCCCGCGCAATAATTTGCCAGTTCGCAAGTTGGCGCGGCATCGCCCCACGGATAGGGGCGCGTGTCGCTGCTCCCCCGCGCGGCCTTTTCCCATTCCGCTTCGGTGGGTAGGCGCTTGCCTGCCCAGGCGCAATAGGCCCAGGCGGTTCCCGCCGTCACTTGCACCATCGGATAGTTGGCGTAGGCGGTGTTTTCGTAATAATCGGGATTGTAGGCGCTCGGCGGTTCGCAGCCTCCCGCCGCCACACACTGCGCATATTGCGCGTTCGTCACTTCGTATTTATCAATCTGGTAGGCGTCCAGGTAAACCGTGTGCAGGGGCAGGGCATCGCCAGAGCACTCGTAGCCGTCATTGTGGGCCGGGTCGCAACCCATTTCAAAGTCGCCGGCGGGAATAAAAATCATGGGTGATAGCGTAGGGTCTTGATTACTCGAGGTTTCAGAGGGCAGAGTTTTGCCGTCCTCTGTCATGGGCTGGGCGGTGGCTGTGATTGCGCCGCGCTCTACCGGCTTGGGGTTAGCAGCAAGGGGT
Source organism: Thermoflexales bacterium (assembly GCA_041740315.1). Lineage (GTDB taxonomy): Bacteria > Chloroflexota > Anaerolineae > Fen-1058 > Fen-1058 > JBGSMF01. The sequence goes on along the minus strand of JBGSMF010000083.1, from coordinate 1,482 downwards.
TGAGCGACAGGGCCAGACACGGCGTTGGGGGGCGCGTCGGTGGGCGGAACTGCGCAGCAGGCCGCCATCCACACGCTCAGGCAGAGAATAAACAACACATTCGAGCAAAGAACGAACAAGCGATTTTTCGATTTCATGGGGTTCTCCTTTATGGCGGCGGGCATAGAGATGCCGGCCTGGGGATTTTGAAACGCAAACTGATCAATAGAGTCTAGTTTGCGGAGATACTTTTTAAGGACGCGCAAGAAGGGCTGCTTGTTCCAGGCGCGAACCGGCTTGCAGGTTATGCTTTGACAAGCTGAACTCGTTACTACTTTTCAAGTGCTTGGAATATAATAGAGTTTATCGGAAATAGCAGGACTGGCATCCCGATGCCAATCCGCCAACGTATGGGGATACGTTGGCTACGTTATTTCCGATAAGGTCAAATACTTGACAAATCGTCCGACGCAAAGGAAGCGAACCTCCAATGAGCAAATTTTCTCGGCGGCGCTTTATAAAATTAGCCGGCGGCGCGCTTGGCGTGGCGGCGGCGGGCTGCACAGCGCAGCCGCCCTTACACGAATCGCCCCAGCGCGAACTGCCCGCCTACATTGATGACGGGCTGGGCGGGCCTGTTTTGCGCGGCCCGTATTTGCAGCGCCAGGCGCAGATTGCGGCGTTTTTGCTGCAGGCGGAAACAGGCGCGTTGAAAAAGATGTGTGACCATCATCTCAACCTTGCCGCCAACGCGTCGTTTGATTACGCCCCGTTGGCTCCGTATATAGTGCTGATGCTGGCCGATATGGAAATCGTCTCGCTCGATGCGCGTGATGGCGGGCTGGGTTGGACCCACGAAACCGAGCTAGGCTTTTGGCTGCCCACCGTGGCGCGCGCCAAGAGCGGCGGGGTGTTGGTGCCAGATCACCCGGCCTGGTTTTTGCCCTGGCTTTTTGTGGATAATCCCACTGCCATCGCCACCGGGCGCGAAGCGTATGGATTCAACAAAACGCTGGGGCAATTTCAAAAACCGGCCGATATGCGCCGGCCCGAATTTACGCTGGAGGTATGGGGCGCAGAACGGCTTGATGCAGACGCGGAACACAAGCCTCGGCGCTTGCTAGAGCTCCGCCAGACAGGCGCGATTGCCCCCGGCGCGGAAAGTTGGACGAGCTGGGAAGAGGCGCGCGCGGCGCTGCTGCGCATGCTGATGGGCGGCCAAAACTCGGCCCAAGCGCCGCTGTTCGACCCCGCCACGATAGAAATGCCGCTGGTTTTCCTCAAACAGTTTCCTGATGCAGCCGATACGCGCCGCGCTTGCTACCAGGCCATTATCGAGGCGCCTGCGCGGGTTCATCGCTTTAGTGCCGGAGAGAGCCTGCCGGGTGTGTACGAATTTGTTTTTGATGCGCTGGCAAGCCACCCCATCCCCCAACTTTTGGGCCTGTCCACATACCAGGATGAATTGGGCAGGTCAACGGCGCGCGCATTGGCAGCGGCCTG
>JBGSMF010000082.1:0-5576 GCA_041740315.1 Thermoflexales bacterium | reverse complement strand
GGCGGTGTATGGCACCATAGACATTATCGAAGACATTGTCATGTCTGGCAAAAGCATCTTGCTGCTGGGCAAGCCGGGAGTAGGCAAAACCACCATGCTGCGCGAAGCCGCCCGCGTGCTGGCCGACAAGCGGCGCGTCGTGGTGGTAGATACCTCGAACGAAATCGGCGGCGATGGCGATATTCCACACCCGGCCGTGGGGCGCGCCCGCCGCATGCAGGTGCCGCAGCCCAGCTTGCAGCACGAGGTCATGATTGAGGCGGTGGAAAACCACATGCCCGAAGTCATTGTCATTGACGAAATCGGGCGCGAGCTAGAAGCGCTGGCCGCGCGCACCATTGCCGAGCGCGGCGTGCAACTGGTGGCCACCGCGCACGGTAACACGCTAGATAACTTGCTGCTCAACCCCACTCTTTCAGACCTGGTCGGCGGCATCGAGAGTGTGACACTTTCGGACGAAGAAGCTCGCCGGCGCGGCACGCAGAAAACCGTGCTAGAGCGCCGCGCCCCGCCCACCTTTGACGTGCTGATCGAGATTCAAGACCGCGAAAAGCTGCTGGTTCACCACGAGGTATCCGAATCGGTAGACAAGCTGCTGCGCGGCCGCGCGCCAGACACCGAGCTGCGTTACCGCGACGAGGGGGGCCAGGTGCGCGTGACCGCCGGCCCGGTGAAGCAAATGGAGGAATCTGAACAAGAGGGCGTTGACGTGAGCATGGTCAGGCCCGTTCGCAGAGAGCGGGCGACCATGCAGCCACGGCGCGTCTTTGCGTATGGCGTGGCGCACAACCGGCTAGACCAGGTCTCGGCCCGCTTGCGCGTGCCGCTGGTTGTTGTGGAAGACATGACGTCAGCCGAGGTGCTGATGATTGTCAAGAGCCAGTGGAACAAGCGCCCGCGCGTGGTGACCGACGCCGAGCGGCGCGGCCTGCCCATCTACGTGCTCAGGTCAAACACCGCTCAGCAAATGGAAAAGAGCCTGATAGACATCTTTGACCTGGATGACCAGATGACTGACCCTTACGAGCTGGCTTTGCAAGAGACCCAAGACGCCATTCAAACAGTGATGTCGGGGACAACCTCGGTTGACCTGGCGCCTCAAAGCGCGTTTGTGCGACGGGTTCAGCACGAGATGGCCCGCCAGGCCAATCTGGTCAGCCACAGCTATGGCAAAGAGCCACGCCGGCGGGTGAGGATATATCGCCCATGAGCTTGTTCATCACGCTGGAAGGCCCCGATGGCAGCGGCAAAAGCACCCAGTTCAAGCTGCTAGACGAATTTTTGCGCCAGCAGGGGCAGCCTGTGCTGGCCGTGCGAGAACCGGGCGGCACGCCGATTGGCGAGCAGGTCCGCCAGGTGCTGCACAGCCTGCGCAACGCAGAGATGCACCCGCGGGCCGAAGTGCTGCTCTACTGCGCCAGCCGGGCTCAATTGGTGTGGCAGATTATCCGGCCTCACCTGGAAGCCGGGGGCATTGTGTTGTGCGATCGCTATGCCGACAGCACACTGGCCTACCAGGGCTATGGGCGCGGGCTAAAGTTGTATACGCTGCGCATCATCTTGGGGTTTGCCACAGGCAGCCTAAAGCCGGACCTGACCCTTTACCTGGATGTAGACTGTGAAGAGGGCCTGCGCCGCCGCAAGGCCAGCGGAGAAGAATGGAATCGGATGGACGATCAAACGGTTGAATTTCACCGCCGCGTGCGAAAAGGCTACCTGTCCATGGCGCAGGCAGAGCCGCATAGATGGAGGGTTATAGATGGAGCGCGGCCGGTAGAGGTGGTGGCGCAAGAGATTCAAGCGATTGTGGCAGAGGCGTTAGGCGCGAGATGTTAAAACTCTTCCCCCCCCATGCCCATATCGCCCATGCTCTCGCCCAGTTCAGGCATAGATTTTTCAATGGACTCGGGGTCTTCGCCAGATTCCAGGCGGCCCACCACTTCGTCAAACTCGCCGGGCAGCTCTTCGCCGGTTTCTTGGGCCATCTTGCGCATCCAACGGCCCATCGAGCGCGGGTCGTTCTCGTCCAGCCCGGCCAACATTGAATCGTCGGCCATGCTTTCTGTGTGGCTGGCTTCCGAACGAACCATCCGCACCCGGCTGACCAGGCGGGTCAGTTTGGCGCCGCCGCACAGTGGGCAGCGGGCCTGGCTGTGATCTACCGCAGCGAGGCTGCGAAAAAGGACCGAAACTCGTTTTTTGCAATCGGCGCAACGATATTCATAGATTGGCATCACACACCTCTCTCATCCTCACCCAAGGGAGGGGTTAGGTGAGGCAAATTATACCATAGGAGAAGCGATTTGAGCGTAAGCTTGTACGAACCTCAACCTAACCCGTTGTTGATCGTGATTTCCGGCCCTTCGGGAGCGGGCAAAGATAGCGTCATTAGCGGAATGAAACAACGCCGGCATCCCTTTCACTTTGTGGTCACCGCCACCAACCGGCCCAAGCGCCCCGAAGAAGTGAACGGGCAAGACTATATTTTTGTCAGCACCGAACAGTTTGCCGAGATGATCGAGCAGAACGAACTGCTAGAGTACGCCATCGTCTATGGCGATTACAAGGGCGTGCCCAAACAGCAGGTGCGCCATGCGCTAGATTCGGGGCTAGATGTAGTGATGCGTCTGGATGTGCAAGGCGCGGAAACGTTTCGCAAGCTGGTGCCTGAAGCCGTGCTGATTTTTGTCACCACCGCCACCGAAGAAGAATTGGTGCTGCGGCTGCAAGAGCGCAAAACCGAATCGCCCGACGCGCTCAAGATGCGCATCGCCACGGCCCGCCAAGAGCTCAAGCGGCTAGAGGCGTTCGACTATGTGGTGGTCAATTACCAAGATTGCCTGGGTGAGGCGGTAGATCAAGTGATGGCCATCATCCGCGCCGAACACTGCCGAGTGGTTCCGCGCAAGGTGAGCTTGTGAAAGTAACCTTATGAGAGTAAATCTATGAGAGTAAATCTATGACAGAGAGTTTCGACAACGTCCCTCGCCCATCACCCTATCCGGTAGTGCAAATGCGGCTGCCCTTGTCGCGCCCGTGGCTGTACATGGTGCTGCTGGGATTGATCGTTTCGATTTTTGCCGGGCAGGTCATCAGCGAGCTTGTGCTGGATGGGGTCGACCTGCCAATGGCATTGGGCGCCAAGATTAACGAATACATCATCAGGGGCGAACTGTGGCGTTTGTTCACGCCGGTGCTGCTGCACGGCGGGCTGATGCATATTGCCTTTAACGCCTACGCGCTGTACGTGTTGGGGCAGGGCATCGAGTCGTTATTCGGCACGCCGCGCTTTGCCGTTATCTATGGGCTATCGGCTGTGGCAGGCAATGTGATGAGTTTTGTGTTCACGCCCGAACCTTCGGTGGGGGCATCAACCGCGCTGTTTGGCTTGATCGCCAGCGAACTGGCCTTTTTTTACCGCAACCGAGACATTCTAGGCGAACTGGGCCAGCGCCGCTTGATGAATATCATCATGGTCATTGTCATCAACTTTGGGTTGGGGTTAATGCCCAGCAGCAATATAGATAACTTTGGGCATCTGGGCGGGTTCATCTGTGGCGCGGCTTTGGGCTGGCTGCTATGCCCGCAGTATGAAATTCAACCAATGGGATTGGGCGGTTGGGCGCACCTAGTAGACCGCAATTCACTCCAGCGCGCGTTGCCGGGGGTTGTTATGGTGGCCCTGGTTATCGCCGCTATCGCGACGGGCGCTATCTTGGCCAGGCTGTGACACCGAGCAGAGGAGAAAATGGATAGTACATTAGTCGAGTGGCTCAAGTTGGGGGCCGTGGGCGCGCTGGTGCTGACCAACGGCTTTTTTGTGGCGGCTGAATTCAGCCTGGTCAGTGTGCGGCGCACGCGCATTGAAGAGCTGGTGGCCCAGGGCAACGCCACCGCCCAATCGGTGCAGCGGGCCATTCACGACCCCGATCGTTTCATCGCCGCCACGCAACTGGGCATCACCGTCGCCAGCCTGGGGCTGGGCTGGATCGGCGAGCCGGCCCTGTCCCACCTGATCGAACCGCTGTTTGGCTTTTTGCCTCAAGGCTGGGGCGACGAGGCCAGCCACATTGCGGCGGCCAGCGCCATCGCTTTTGGCCTCATTACCTTTTTGCACGTGGTGGTGGGCGAACTGATGCCCAAGTCCATTGCGCTGCAACGCCCCGAGCAGACGGCGATGCTGGTGGCCCGCCCTACCCTATTGACCGAACAGATTTTTCGCCCCATTATCTGGGCGTTGAACGGCACCGGCAATTTGCTGCTGCGCCTGATCGGTTTCGAGGCCGCCAGCGGGCATCAACTGGTTCACTCGGTTGAAGAGCTCAAGCTGCTGGTAGACGCCAGCCAGCAAAGCGGCGTGCTGGAAGCAGACGAAAAAGAGATGCTGCACGCCGTGTTTGATTTTGGCGACATGCTGGCCCACCAGGTCATGGTGCCCCGCACCGAGATGGTCTGTATCGAGGCCACTCTGCCGCTGGGCCAGGCGATTGACATTGCCGCTTCTCACCCGCTAACAAAATTCCCTGTGTACGAAGGCGACCTTGACCACATCATCGGCATTTTGCACACCAAGGACCTGGTGCAGGCGGTCCATCGCGACCCCATGACGGGGGCAGGCGGGGCAACCCAAAAGCCGGCTCGCCAAGTGATGCGTGAGGCGTTGTTTGTGCCAGAAACCATTCACGTCAACAAGCTGCTGGCGCGCTTTCAGGCGCGCAAACAGCACATTGCCATCTTGCTAGATGAATACGGCGGCACAGCCGGCCTGGTGACATTAGAAGACCTCATCACCGAGATCGTGGGCGACATTGGCGACCAGTTTGATGAGGACGAGCCTGATGTTGCGCACCGCGCCGATGGCAGCTATAGCATCAACGGCCTGACCCCCATTGAACAAGTCAATGAGACGCTGGGTCTGAACATGAACGATCCGCATTATGAAACAATCGCCGGCTACATTTTGGGCCGGCTGGGGCGCATGGCCCAACTGGGCGACCAGATTGAAATTGAAGGCTGGGGCCTGCGCGTGGAAGTGATGGATGGGCTGCGGATTGACCGGGTGGCAATGAAGCGTCAAGAGTGAAATGTGAACACCATCGCCCAAATCATAGTTTTGCCTTCAAACTTTACCCCGCCAGACGCGCGGGCGCACCCCACGTTCAGCTACAGCGTGCCCGCCAAGCTAGAAGGCGTGCTGCTGCCGGGCCATTTTGTGCTGGCGCCGTTTGGCAGGCACGCTGCCGCCAAAAGCGCCGGCGGCGAGGCGCGCCTGGTTTCTGGTCTTGTATTCAAGACCCTTGAGGTCTTGGAGACCTCAAGGGTCTATGACCTATCCTACACAGGCGAGATCAAGCCGATTCACGATTTGCTCGACCCGCAGCCGGTGGTAGGCCAGGCGCAGTTGCACTTGGCGCAGTGGATGGCCGACACTTATTTAGCTCCGCTGTGCGAGTGCGCCCGTCCGTTTGCTCCGCCAGGGCAGACCATTCACTCTGACCTGGAATACGCGCTGGCGCCGGGGGCCAAATCGCCGGCCAGGTTGGGCAGCTTGCAGGCCGGCATCGTTGCTGCGCTGG
>JBGSMF010000081.1:0-2185 GCA_041740315.1 Thermoflexales bacterium | reverse complement strand
ATGCAAAATCACGGCCTGGTGGTGGCCGGCTCTAGCCTGCGCCGCGCCGCCAGCGCCACCGAGGTCATTGAACGCTATTCAGAATTGATCTTGCGCTGCCTGACCATGGGCAAACAACCGCCCGTCTTGCCCGATGACACTGTCAAGACGCTGCGCGACATGGGCCGGATGATGGCCTAGCCAGACATGGCGCGAAAAATAGACTTGGGTATCTACTCTACCATTACACAGAGATTCACGGAGAACGCGCAGAGAAGCACAGAGAATTAGAAGCAAAAATCTCTGTGAGCCTCTGTGTCCCCTCTGTGCAGCTCTGTGACCTGAGCAGTTACCCTAGAAGGAGATAAAAGAAATGAAAGAACCCAGACCCCATCATTATATTTTTGCCCACCGGGTGCTGCCCGCGCTATTTCTCAATGATCCACCCAAGTTTATCGAAACCATCAGCGCCGGCCAAGATAATTTTGTGCATTGGCTGTGGAAGCGGGTGGGTGAAAAAGAGGTGCAAAATGCATCAGACCGAATTGCGCCCAACGGCCTGAGTTGTGCTATCATGCGCGCGGAGGATAATGCCACCGTTGCGATCGTCACGCTTCCCCCGCCAGAGGGAATGACCGAAGCCTATTTTGTGGCCCTGGTCTACTGGCCCCAAGAAGATGCGGCGCTTGCCCCGGCGGCGCGCTACATAACCCTGGAGCATGGCATGCAAGCAGATGGCAGCCCCAGAACGGTGCTGTGCGAATGGACCAAAGAAATGCACGCCAATTATGGAAACGGCCCCGAGCCTGTTTTGCAAACCTTCTTTGAGGCCGTGCGCGCATTAATCCAAAAGACTAATCAAGGTGAAAGCTGAAGGAAAAAACCGATGGATGAAAAATCACGCCTGATTGAGCGGCTAGACCAGGCGCGCGCCACCATGCGCGCCGTGCTGGCAATAGTTGACACCCACAGGAGTATTTACCCTGATTGGACCATCAAAGAGGTTCTGGCGCACATTGCCGGCTGGGACGATGCCTCGGCTGCTTCGCTGCGCGCCCACGCCTTAGGCAACGAACCTGCCACGCCCGCCGCGCGCGGCATTGATTACTACAATGCCGAATCCGTCTCGACCCGCGAAACGCTAGATTATGACCACGTCGTCAAAGAGTGGGAGATGGCGCGAGAAGAACTCAAGGCCGCCATCAACGACATGCCGCCCGACAAGCTAAACCAATCCATGCTCTTTCCGTGGGGCGATACCGGCACAATCGCCCAGCTGGTTGCCATCTTTGCCGGGCACGAAAAAGAGCACGCCAAAGAAATACGCGAACTTGTCGAGCAAGCCAATCGCTTATCCTGAAATCACTTGGCCGCATAGCCTGAAATCTGTGCAAATGAGTCAAATGCGCGGTCTGCCTAAATCAACGGCCAGGGGTAATGCCGCTCTGGGCCAGGTAGAGGAAAGCTTTTGCGCTTGATCAATTCATCCACGCGCTGCGCCAGGGCATCTAGCTCTTCTTTCTCAAGCAGCCCGGCCAGCGTGCGCTTTAACGCCTGACCTTGGCGCAGTCGTTTTCGCAAGGCCCGCAAGTCATCCAACAATTCGGGCGGAATGGGCAGCCCGGCAAAGTCCCAAATCACGCTGCGCAGCTTGGGTTCGGCGCTAAAGCATATCCCGTGGTCAATGGCCCATATATGCCCCTGGTCATCAATCAGGCAATGCCCGGCCTTGCGGTCGGCATTGTTCACCACTGCATCGAACAATGCAATGCGCTGGGCCGCCTGGGGATGATTGGGGCCGAATGTAAAGTAATGCTGTTGAGGGTCAGCCTCGACGTACAATTGAAGCGCGCCGGGGCCGTGGGGACCATCGCGCAAGACGGTGGGCGGCACCAGACCCCATCCCAGCGCCTCGCCGACCACATAGGCCGCCACCTCGCGCAGCGCCAGCGTGCCTTCAGGAAAATCCCACAATGGGCGCTCGCCCTTGGTCGGCTTGTAAATAGCCATCGCCTTTAGCTCGCCATCGCTCACGCTGACCAGGAAGGTATAGTTTGAACTCCACGGAAACAGGCCGTGGAGTTCGATATCGCCTTCAGTCAGCAGGCGCAAGGCTCGTTCAATATCAATCGTCTGCGTATCGCTCATACTGCCGGTTTGTTGTGCCCATTTTTGCGCGGGCAAAAATGCTCGCCGCCGGGGCCGG
>JBGSMF010000080.1:0-5328 GCA_041740315.1 Thermoflexales bacterium | reverse complement strand
CCGGCAGGTTCAAGCGCATCATCATTTTGATCAACAAAACAAAATCGTCTATCCGTTCGGTCGTTATAGTCAGTTGTGTGTCCATTCCCTGAGCTTACCAGGGAATTCAGCTTTTGACTAGCCGATTACGCGAATGGTGAGTCATTACTAGTGTTACCCTGAAAAAAAACATCATGTTTTCTTGTTTTCCTTCACCGTGGCTGGACTATACCACCACTCGGCAACAATGGCCCCAACCAGGCTTACCAGCAGGCCCAACATGCCTGCTATGGCGGTGTTCAGCAGTTTGCGCGGAGACACTGGCTCTTCTGGCGTTGCTGCTTGGCTGGCTACCTTTACTTCGTCAGTGGTGTTTTGAGCCGCAATTCGATCTTCGGCCACCTTGCGCGCCAGGGCGATATAGGTCTCCTGGGCAAGGTTGCGGGCACGGGTCAGGCGCTCTTCTTCTGTCTTGGCCTGTTGGAGCTGGCGCTGTAGTTCAAGAATTTGCGGCTCTATCGCCGCAAGTTTAAGGTTGATTTCAATTGACTTGGCTTTCAGCGTATTGCCCAGCTCATTTAGAAAGGCAATTTGCTCTGAGGTGTTCTTGGCGGCAAGCGTTTCTGTGCTGACAATTTGAAGCTGAAGGGGAACGCTAACCTGCGCGTTAAAAGCCTTGATCTGCAAAAAAAGCACGGTCAACTGGTCGCCAATGTCACTTGGCCGGCCCGCTGGCTGCTCTGCCAATTGCCTGCGCAGCCCTTGTATATCTTGAATAGTATTGGTGATGCCTTGTTGCATGGTCAAATAGTCGGCCTGACTTTTGAGCGATGAATCCAATTGGTTTTTGATGATGGCGGCCTCATTGCTGGCCTGAAAGTCAATCAGAGCTTGTTCACTGGCGGCCAGGTCCGCCTGAGCTTGTTCAAGTTGAGATTGAAAGGCAATTGTCTGTTCTGCATTATGCGCCCCATACAGTTCGTTGGCCTGGCTCACAAAGACTTCGGCCCACATGTTGGCGATTTGCGCCGCTTCTTTTTTGTCTTGAGAACTAACCATCAATTGCACCAGGCTGGGGTCGGCGCCTGCTTTTGCTTCTACCCTTCCGCGCAAATTAGCCAGGGATTGCAGACCTGCGCCCGATTGATCTAATTTTGCGGCAAGCGCCTGGAGCACATTGTCACTGAGCGCCAGCTCTGGATAAGCCTTGTAGGTTGGCTGGATGTTGCTCTCTGTCTCAAACCGAGAGTCAAACTGCAAGATATAGCGCGGCTTGGTGATGGCTACCAGCGCCGTCGCTTCATAGGTGGGCGGTATGAGCAAACTCACCCCTAATGCCGCCACTGCCGCAATGAGTGTGGCCCCGACGATCCACTTCCAGCGGCGTACAATCACTTGGATATATTGGCGCAAATCAATTTCTTCTTCCATGATATTTGTTCTCTAATCTTGTGCCATACTGGGTATCTTTTGGCCCAATCGTGACAAATGAGCAGGTTTTAAACCTGCTACTTGGGGTAGCAGGTCACCCAAGCATAGTATTTTACCCCTATGGCTGGTTTAGTCAACCTGGGTTTTATTGATGCCTGTATAGCTAGAGGAACGCTCTAGCCCCGGGTCACCTATAAAAATTTCCCATGTGTTTCTTTACATGCCCAAAGGGCAGTAACAAAAGCTGGCGGCCAAGGGCCGCCAGCTATAACTTGCCCAGAGGCAGTTATGCCGTAACTGCTCACCCTCCCGCAGGTTTGAAAACGCTCTTGGTGAACATGCATATCTCCAATGGCTTGGCAAACCCACCAAGGCCACCAGATTATAACCTGCGAGAGGGTAGCTGAGCGGTTACGTTATGCCATCATTGCTTTCTTGAGGGCGGTGCCCAGCCGGCGTATACCCTCTACGATGACTTCGGGCTTGCAATACGAAAAGTTCAAACGCATGGTGTGTTGGCCTTCGGGGTCGTCATCTGGATAAAACGAGGTGCCCGGCACATAGGCCACTTTTTCTGCCACGGCGGTCTTGAACAAATCCACAGTGTTGATTTTCTCCGGCGCTTTGACCCACAAGAACAGCCCACCCTGCGGATGAGTCCACTTGACTTCTTGGGGAAAGAATTCCGCCATGGCGTCTAGCATGGCATCGCGGCGCTCTTTGTAAGTAGCGCGGATGCGCCGGACGTGCTGGCGCAAGATGCCACGCTGGCAGATGTCGTTGGCGATCATTTGGACAAAGGGGCTGGTGTTCAGGTCTGCGCCTTGCTTGGCTTGCACCAGCTTGCTGATGACCACCTGCGGGGCCACAATCCACCCCAGGCGCAGGCCGGGCGCCAGCGTCTTGGAAAAAGTGCACAGGTAGATGGTGCGCTCTTTAGCCAACGTGACGATGGGAATGACATCCTCACCCTCAAAACGCAGCTCGCCATAGGGATCATCTTCTACGATAAAGATGTCGTACTTGATGGCAATCTCGACCAGTTGATGGCGGCGCTCCTCGCTTAGCGAAACACCGGCCGGGTTATGAAAGTTGGGCAAGACATACACAAAGGTAGGTTTGTGCTTTTCAATGATCTTGGGCAAATCGTCTACAATCATGCCTTTGTCGTCAAGCGGCACGGTGCAATAATTGGCTTCGTAGGCGTTCCACGCTTGCAGCGCGCCCAGATAGGTGGGGCGTTCGGTGCAGACAACCATTGTGCTGTCCACAAAGACTTTGCCGATTAGGTCCAGTGCTTGCTGACTGCCATTGGTCAGCAAGATATTGTCTTCTTCAGCCGGCACGCCGTATTTGTTCATCCGCTCTACCAGGTATTCCTTCAGCGGCCTATAGCCCTCGGTGGCCCCGTATTGCAGCGCCAGCAGGCCCTCATTGCGCAAGACATAATCGCACGCTTCTTGAAATTCGCGCACCGGGAACATTTCGGGCGCGGGCAGTCCGCCGGCAAATGAGATGATGGCCGGGTCGGCGGTTAGCTTGAGCAGCTCGCGGATGGCTGAGCTTTTGAGCCGCGCTGTGCGCTTGGCGTAGGCATTATCCCAATTGATGAGCGGAACGGAATCAGACATTATTGTCTCCTTTCGTCTCTAAGAGTTTTTGTTTAGCTGCCGGGCACAAGGTGTGCTGCCCAGTTTGCCGGTTGCAAAGGGCGCCTTTTAATTTTATCATTTTGGCTTGCTGGCGCGTGCGTGACGTTTATCCCGATTTTCTTGCTCACCCGTCACCTGTCGCTGCTTGATGGCAGTGATGCTTGGCCGCGCCCTCTAGCAGCAATAAACCATAGGTCAATGCGTGCACTGGCTCCTTTGTCGCTTGCATGTAGAGCCTGGTCGGCCTGCGGTCCAATAAGCGAAAACCCAGCTTTTCATACAGCGGCACGGCGATGATGTTGTGGTCGCTGGTTTCCAGGTGCGCGCCGGGCACATCTGCGCTGCGCAGTTGAGCCAGGAAAGCATGCAAGAGCCGCTTGCCCAGACCGTTGCCTCGCCACTCCAAAGCAATGTTGATGTGCAGGTGAGCCGGGTAGCAGGCCAGGTCTATATGAGCCAACTCGCCGCGCAGTGAGCTGACGATATATTGGCCAATAAAGCGCCGCGTGCGGGCATCTAGCCGGTAGCGGCCCATTGCCACCCGCGCCAACATGCGCGGCAAAATATGGCGGCGCACTCTATGGTCGAGCTGTCGAGTATCGGGGCAACCCATCAGGTAACCCACTACTTGCTCTGTTGCTTCGGCCACCCACAGGTATTGCTGTTCCAGGTCGGTATACGTGGCGGCAAAGTAATCGGTGAACAAGCGGCGGTTGCCCCAAAAAGCCTCGATGGGCGCGCCGAAAAAGGCCGTGTCGGCGCAGATGCAATGAACGGCTGCGCGGTCTGCCGGCCTGTACAGGCGGACGTTCATTGCGCTGGCGCGCCAAACAGCGAGCCGATGGCATAGCCGGCCAGCGCTGAGGCGATGCCGATGATGGCCATTTGCGCGCCAGAGCGCCCTGGGCGGCCCACGGTGGCGCGGGCTTTGTATGCGCCCACAGCAAAGAGCGCCAACGACGATACTGTAATGGCAACGCCAATAGCAATGGCGCGCGACAAGCCATCCGTCACGAAAAAGAAAGGCGTCAGTGGAATGAGCGAGCCGACGATGGCCGCCAGCCCCACAATCAGCGCACTGCGCAGCGCCCCGCTTTCGTCAACCGGCTGGAGCTTGAGTTCATCGGCCATCATCACTTGCAGCCAGGTTTCCTCGTTGGACGTGATTTGCCGCACTACCTCTTCAAGCGCCTCGCCCTGCAGGCCCCACTGGCGATATATTTCGCGCACCTCTTCGCGTTCCACCTCGGGCAGCTCGCGGATCTCGCGCCGTTCGCGCTCTTGCTCGGCCAGGTAAAAATCGCGGTCGGCCAGCGTGGTGGTATAGGCTACCGCTGCCATCGAGATGCTCTCGGCGAACGTGGCGGCCAAGCCCCCGGCAATGACGATGCGCGGGTCGGGTGTGGCGGCGGCAACGCCCAAGATCACCCCCAGCACGTTGACCAGCCCATCTTGCCCGCCCAGGATGATATCGGAAAGCGACCCGCCCCCGCCGTGCCGTTCGATGTGGCGCGCTATCTTTGAACTTGACATTTTTTACTCCCGCTACCAGCTCACTGTGACACGCTGCACTTTGTAGCGCCTGTCTCGAAACAACACATGATGGTTTTGGCGGCCAAATTCGAACAGGCGCTTGGTTACCTCTACGTCTTTTTCGCAATAGGCAAATAGATTCTCCATATCGCCTTGTTGCCACCAGCGAACTGCTTGCAGACCGTCGGCGCTCTTGCTGGCGCCCAGTGTGGCGGTGGCCAGATTGTCCAACGCTACTCGAAACCCCAACCGGCGGTGCAGGTGATCCAGCATGTCCACGGTAGGCAGGCCGGCCAGGTTTTCTTGGGTATAGGCGCGCAAGACGGGAAAATCAAAGTGCAACTGGTTAAAGCCCACAATCAGGCTGGCGCTTTTCAGCTCGGCAATCAACTCGGCCACGCTGTCTTCGGTGTAACGGTGAAAGGCGTTGTCGGCGCTGTTGAAGGTGACACCCACCGACATGCGCAGTTTGTCGAGGTGATCGCGTCCGCCTACATCGTCAAAAGTCTTTTGCGTTTCCAGATCGAAATAGACAATATTTTCCATATTCTCTCATAGCCTGGACTTGCGGCCATCGCCGGAATTATATTCAGTTTCACTACCGTACACTTTTTCATTCTGCCACGAATCTCACGAATTAGCACGAAAAAGACAGAGCAAATTAGTGGAATTCGTGCAATTCGTGGCTAAAAATCTCGGCATTGTTCTCGCAGAATTCACTCCGGGCAGAAAG
>JBGSMF010000079.1:0-6069 GCA_041740315.1 Thermoflexales bacterium | reverse complement strand
ACGAGGATTTTTCGATAAAACCTGCTAGCCTGTTTCATGTCCACCTCACACGCAAAGGTGGATCTCATGATACTCCTGTCGCTTTGCGGCGCAAATCGGTTCAAAGATGTGGGTAATGGATAGCTGGCGGCAGACAGGTTGCGCCTGAATGGGCTGATGCCGCTGGGTAGGGAAAAGGTGAGGCTGCACTGGCAAGTCGCCCCCTTGGGCACGGCCTTCACCGCTGCCAGCGGTGTGATTAGTGGCACGACCAGTTGGACAGACACGCTGCCCTCTGGCCTCACCTGTATCCAAGAGGTGAGCGGCTTCACGTCAGATACGCCCTATCACCCGCCTGCGTCGGGCAGGTTGGCGCGTGCGGCTGCTGTACCGCCACAACCCACCTTCGGCGGGCAGGTCGCCTGGGGCAAACGGCAAGCCGCTGGATTCACATTCCCTGGAACGGGTGCGAAGTGCCCGGCACGGGTAGAACGAGCAAGACTTTCGCGCCTCGGCCTACACGCGGCGGACTATATCGTATACTTACGACAAGCTGTATCGCCTGGTTGAGGCGGATTACTCTACCGGCGAGTTGTTCGAGTATGTGTATGACGCAGCGAGCAACCGCACGGCAATGACATCCACCACGCCGCTCAGTGGCACGGTTGTCACAGCATACACTTACGACGCCGCCAACCGCCTCACCGAGCGCGAGGTGAGCGATAGCCGCACTTATACCTACACCTGGTCGAACCGCAACCAACTGTTGGCAGAGTACACCCTAGGCTACCCTGTGCGCACCTTTGCATACAATGCTGCTGGGCAAATGATCACCGCGACCGTCTTCACCCTCACCACCAATTTCACCTACAATGGCGACGGCGCGCGGATTGCCGTCAGCGTGGAGGGGCACGGCGCAACCACCTACACACTGGACTATGCCGCAGGCTATCGCGTCCTCGCGGAGCAGACGGGCATTAGCACCACGCTGTACCTCTATGGTCACGAGTGTTTAGGTGAACTGCGAGACAATGAGTGGTTGTATTACCTCACCGACGGTACTGGCTATGTGCGCCAGGGTGTTGACGATCAAGGCCAGGTGGTGAGCGTGTGGCTGTTCGACCCCGACGGCACGGTGCTGGAAGGGCCAGAGGGCCCGGTGAGCCACCTGGTCTGCGGTGGGGTGTACGATTGGAGCACGGGGCTGCTCTACAAGGACGGACGTTACTTTGACCCGCTGCTGGGCATCTGGCTGGCGTTGACTCCGCTGGCTGTGATACAATTGTGGCGGCGGCGCAAAAAGGGTCGCAAGGGCGCGTGGAATGTGTTGTTGGTAGCGATGGTGGTGGTAGGCGTGGGCGCGACGGTGACGGCGTGCGCTGGCCCAACACCAACGCCAACACCTATATCCACACCAGTACCAACATTGGTCTGTATAACAACACCATTGCCACCATCAAAGTGGCCAACGCCTCCGAGGCCAGAAGGACCAGAGTTCCCAACACCACAACCTGGAAAGACGGCATACTTGACCTTTGATGATGGGCCAGAGAATGATCATTATAGCCCGGCAATTGCGGCAAAACTGGCCAGCGAAGGTATAGAATCAACTTTCTTTTTTATTGGTGAACTTGATGATGGTACACCTTTGCTCCCAACCTTTGCAGCCGATGTAACGGCAATACGCAACAGTGGACACGCAATTGGCATTCATGGCTGGACCCACCGAGCTTGGAATTCAGGTATTGATTATCTTGGTGAAATACAAACAATGCACAACAAACTGCAAGAGGCTCTGGGCACATTGGATGACAAGTTGTTGCGTGCACCAGGGGGAGACTTTGCTGGGTCAGAACCTTACACGGGCTATGAGGATTGGCACTACTATGGTTGGACGAGGCCGAGTGGAAACCCAGAGGATACATACTGGGATTCTGCTAGCGAGGTAGTAACCAAAGTTGAGGAGGCACTAGGAAAAGACCCGCCAGACAATATTATCATGTTGCTTCACTCTAACCGACCTGGCACATACAACGCGATTGTCAATCCGACAAAACCAGAGGATGATCTAATTCAAGTATTCAAGCGCCTTGGATACACTCGGTTTAGAAAACTCCCACGGGACGGAGAATCAGCTGGTACGGTTATTTGGGATAATCGGTGACTGATAAAATGAACACACATGCGGCAAGCCACGCGGTACCAAGCATCCGACAAGACTGAATGGTCTGCACACTAATATTATAAAGAGGCAATATGAATAATACGGTAATAAGAATAATTCTTTGTGTTTTGCTTGCAGGTGCAGTGTCTGCTTGCAAATCCAACGGCACAAGTAATAAAGGCAAGCAGATAGCCTTCCTTTCTGAGCGAGATGGCAACGAAGAAATCTATATCA
The DNA here is from genome assembly GCA_041740315.1 of Thermoflexales bacterium. Taxonomy (GTDB): domain Bacteria; phylum Chloroflexota; class Anaerolineae; order Fen-1058; family Fen-1058; genus JBGSMF01. Next base: position 3,692 of record JBGSMF010000079.1, on the reverse strand, counting down.
TGAACGCTGACGGTTCGGACCAGGCCCGTTTGACGCACAACACTACACGCGATTGGCAACCCGCCTGGTCGCCAGATGGATCCCAGATTGCTTTCGTCTCTGAGGTAGATGACAACCCTGAAATCTATGTGATTAATCTAGATAATGCTGAACAGACACAACTAACATATAGCAAAGGTATTGATTGGGAGCCGGTCTGGTCACCAAGTGGACAACAGATAGCCTTTGTTTCCAGTCGGAGTGGCAGTGAACAAATCTACATCATGAATGCAGATGGCTCAAAGCAAATCTTGTTGACCGATGCAGCAGTTGCTCAAAGCCCTGCTTGGTCACCGGATGGAACAAAAATTGCTTTCAGCGCTAGACAAGAAGTGAGTGGATTGAGCCGTGACATTTATGTCATGAATGTTGATGGCTCAGGTCAGACCCAATTGGTGAACAAAAATATTGATGATGTGGTCCCTGCTTGGTCACCAGATGGAACAAAAATTGCTTTCACTTACGACGCAGCTGGACATCCTGAAATTTATACCATGACAGCCGATGGCTCCAAGAAAACCCAACTTACAATAAATAACATGTTTCCTGATTGGCAATATGCTTGGTCACCAGGTGGAACACGAATCGCATTTGTCTCTGAGCGAGACGGCAACCGTGAGATTTATGTCATGAACGCTGATGGTTCAAAGCAAACTCGGCTCACACATAACGAAGCAATTGATGAGAGCCCTGCTTGGTCACCATCGGGGGAGCAAATTGCATTTGTCTCTGAGCGAGACGGCAACCGGGAGATCTATATAATGAATGCCGACGGTTCCTCACAAGCCAGGCTGACACACAACACAATATGTGATGAATCCCCAAGCTGGCGGCCATAATGTTGGTTGCTTCTATTCCAGATGAGTGTCATTTCTAGCTATCCAATTGCTTAGCGTCTTTCATTCTTCTGCCTTTTCTAATGCCATAGTGTCAATGTGACTGAGCTAGAGATGGATACTCCCTTTGCTGTATCGCCTCAATCGCCTGGGCCGCAGCAAAAGGATGAGGGATGAAAAACAAGGGATGAAGGACGCCGCGTGCACTCGCTGTCCTTCATCCCTTTGCCTCACCTGCACTTGCGCTGCGCGCCAGCGCAGCCTGCTTGGCGGCAGACAGGGTGCAAGTGTTATCCTTCTGCCTTTTCTGACACTATCGTCTGCTAGTCGCGTGGTCGGATGGTCGCCTTGTCGCCTACGTCTGGGGATGACGCAGGAATGCTATCAGCGAATTTCTCCAAATGCTATTGCCGTTTTGTCCAAATTGATAACGCCATCCCCTTTAGGGCAGTCCAGTTAACTTGCCCCAATACACAATCGCTGACACACGTTAGGCCAGTCCAGGCAACCTCCAGAAACGCCTGACATTAGGCCAGTCCAGTTATCTTGAATAATGGGATGCCTGTTTGTTTTAGTCCAGTCCAGTTAATTCCCCGAAAAAGTTAGGGCAGTCCAAACAACTTCCTTCGCCAGTCCAGTTATCTTGCCTAAAATTGACCCGTTTTATATTGGGGTCAGTCCAGATAACTTCCGGATCCTACAGGGGCCAAGTAACCCGGCCCAAGGTGCCGGTCACCTGAATTATGCTTTTCAACTTGGATTCCCATGGGCTTATGGGCGAGCAGCTTGGCGCAACGCGGCGAAAAGCGTCCACAGCAGCAGCGCCCCAGCTGAAATCGCCAGGCCGGCCCAGCGCACAGGGGTGCGGCCAAAGGCCACTATCACGCGGTGGGCGCCGGCCGGCAAGCTAAACTCCATCAGCCCGAGGGGCGCTTGGGCGGTCAAGGAATGCGGCTGCCCATCTATGGTCAATTGCCAGCCGGGAAAGTAGGCCGTTGCAATCTGCACGTGCACAGGGGCGCTCGCTTCTAGCAGCCAGTTGTACTGTGTGCCGCTGAGCTGGCTTGACAAAATGCGCATCTGCCCTTGCGGGCTGAGCAAGAGCAGCCGGCTGGGGGGCGACGGCGTTTGCGGGCGGGTTTGCACCCAGAGCGGTTCGTATTCGAGCGCAGTGGTCACGGCGATGCCTGTTTCGGCAATGACGGCTGGGGCATACTGGGCATCGGTGATGGCATAATGGCCCTGGGGCTTGGCGTGCGGCATACCTGTTATCACCAGTCCGGCCAGCAGGGCAGCCAGCAGCCAGCGGCGCTGGTTTGCATGGCGCATCACCAGGAAAGGAAAGCCGCAGATAAAGGCAGTGGCGCAGGCGGCCAGCGCCAAAATGCGCCAGGGGAATTCCAGGTATTGCAGCAGGGGCAATCTATCCCATAGCCAGATCGAGTTCTGGGTGACCAGAAAAGCAGCCAGCCCCAGCAGGCCGACAAAAAACCAAAAGAGCGATTTGACGTGGGCGTTGTTGCGCAGCCGCTGGATGAGCAAGAGTGAGAGCGCCAGCAGCGCCAGGTGAACTATGCCCAACCCAAAGCTCATTTCGTCTTCTGGGCCGGCCAGTGATAGCCCATAACCCCACGGCGAGTGAAGCAGTTGATTTAGATAAACAAAGTGGTTGCGGTAGTTTAGATAGCCAGTGAGCAGATTGCTTACCTTGACCCAGTGCCTTTCTGCCATCGCAGGAAGCCAAAAAAAGGCAGATAGCCCCAGCCCCAGCCCCAAAGCCAAGACCCCACGGCCCAAAGCGCCCCAACTGCGTTTTTGCCTTGCCAGGAAAAGCGCATATAGCCCTATAGCCGGCACAGTGACCAACGCCACCGGATTGCTGCTGAGCATAATCAAAGCAATGGGGAGCGCGGCAGTCAGCAGCGCCCAGGTTTGTTTTTTGCCAGCCTGGTCTAGCCCGATCCAATGATGCAGGCCCCACAAGGTCCAGGGAATAAAAGCCATGGCCGAATAATCGGCCAGCGCATAACGCACATAGAGATTCACCAGCGTAAAGGGCGCCAGCATGTATGCCGCGCTCGCGGCCAGCCCGCCGGCCCGGCCAAAGAATTGGCGGGCGAATAGATACATGCCCATTCCCGCCAATGCCAGCAACGCCAGGCAAGCCAGGTTGAGCGAGGCCACCAGGCTGATCCCAAACAGGTGAAAGAACGAGGCCAGGTAGTAAATGAACGGCGGATTAAAGATGAAAAAGGGCTGGCCGTACCCGCTGCTGAGGTCGGGCGCCCATTGGGGGATGAGCTGCCCTTCGGCCAGGTTACGATAAAATTCCACCGCGCGCGGCAGATATTCCAACGCGTCGTGCCCGCTCATTTGCTGGAGCTGAAGCGTGGGCAGACCGGCCAGCAAAGCCAACGCCAGCACGGCGGCTATCCACCTGCCCTCGGTGCGCCAACAGTCAGAGATAAAAGCGGTCCATTGTTGCCAGCGGGGCAGCAGTGGTTGCCAGATGCGGGCAACCAGCGCGCGCAGCGAGGCAGCCCATTTGGCCCACCGTTGACGTTGCCACTCGGCGACGCCGGCCAAGATGAGGGTTGCCAGCCCTACAAGCCGCAGCCACGCTCGCAGGCTGCCTGCCTCGTATCTGAATTCAGCCCGATGCTGCCCAGGCTGTATCTGAATGCCCACAAAGCTTGGGGCCAGCATGGCCGTGGCGGCGGGCTGGCTATCTAGCTGCGCGTGCCAGCCGGGATGATAGCTTTGTTTCAGCAAGAGCCAGCAGGCGCGGCTGGCTTGGAATTCAACCGTGTAGGTGTT
>JBGSMF010000078.1:0-24845 GCA_041740315.1 Thermoflexales bacterium | reverse complement strand
CTCAGCATCCTGAGCGTCCTTCGACCTTGCTCAGGATGAGCGCCGCGCTCCTTCGACTGCGTTTCACTTCGCTCAGGATGCGCGGCGCGTAGCCTGCTCTGTCGGCAGACAGGTCGAAGGGTGCCGGCTGAGTAGTTACTGCCAATTTAGGCTTGTTGTCAGGAGAGGCAGTATCGCGAATTTTGTGTAATTTGCCGGCTCGCACGCAGTTTAACCTGTCTGCGCCAGGCAGGCTGCGTGCGGAACGAATTTACACACAACTCGACATATCGCCTCAGGAGAACGTAATGCAAGACAAATTAGACGAACTGCGAAAACGATTGGGCCAAGTGGCAGATTTGCACCATGCCTCTGCGTTGCTCAACTGGGACCACGAAACCTACATGCCCCCCGGCGGCTTGGAGGCGCGTGCCCAGCAACTGAGCACGCTCCATGCCCTGGCGCACCAGAAATTCATTGACGACAAGGTGGGCCAATTGCTGCAAGATTTGGCCGGCCCGGCCGCCGAACTCGATCCCGACTCGGAAGAGGCCAGCCTGGTGCGGGTGGCAACCCGCGATTATAGCCGGGCGCGCAAGATACCGGTGGAATTGCAAGCGGAAATTGCGCGCGTCACGGCCTTGGCGCACAGCACCTGGGTCAGGGCGCGTGCCCAAGCCAACTTTGCCATCTTTGCGCCCGACCTGGAAAAAGTAATAGACCTCACGCGCCAAAAAGCCGAGGCCCTCGGCTACGAGGATCACATTTACGATGCGCTGCTCGACAATTACGAGCCAGAAATGAAAACGGCGCAGGTCAAGATCATTTTTGCCGACCTCAAGGCTCAAATTGTGCCGCTCTTGCAGGCCATCGGCCAGCGGATGGATGTAATAGATGATGCCTGCCTGCACGGCAAGTTTGACCCAAACAAGCAATGGGAAATGACGCTCGATGCGCTAGAGTTGATCGGCTACAACTTTGAGCGCGGGCGGCAAGACAAGGCAGCCCATCCCTTTACCACCTCCTTCTCGGCTCACGACGTGCGGGTGACCAACCGCATTGACGGCGACTATTTTGCCTCTGCGCTGTATGGCGCCCTGCACGAAGGCGGACACGGCATGTACGATCAGGGCATCCCGGTGGAATGGGATCGCCACTCTCTCGGCGGGAGCGCCTCGCTGGGTGTGCACGAATCGCAATCGCGCATGTGGGAAAACCTGGTGGGACGCAGCCAGAGCTTTTGGCGCTTTTACTTTCCGCGCCTCAAGCAATTCTTCCCCGGCCAGTTCGATGGGCTAGAGGCCCAAGCCATCTATCGCGCCGTCAATAAAGTGCAGCCTTCGTTTATTCGGGTAGAAGCCGATGAGGTCACCTACAACCTGCACATTATGCTGCGCTTTGAGATGGAAACCGAGATTTTGGAAGGCAAACTCTCAATTGCCGATGTCCCCGAAGCGTGGAATGCCAAGATGCAGGCTTATCTTGGCATCACGCCGCCCAATGACGCGGCGGGTGTGTTGCAAGATATTCACTGGTCAAGCGGGTTGATTGGCTACTTTCCTACTTACTGTCTGGGCACCTTGCTGGCTTCGCAGCTATTCGAGCGGGTCCGCCTTGACCTGCCCGACCTGGATGCCAAGATCGAAAGAGGAGAATTCGCGCCGCTGCTAGAGTGGATGCGCGAAAAAATCCACCGCCAAGGCGGCAAGCACACGCCCGATGTCCTCATTCGACGCGCTACCGGCAAGCCGCTAGAAGCGGCCCCATTCGTGCGCTACCTCCAAGCCAAGTACGGTGAGCTGTATCGAATCTAGGAGCCTAAATTTGCTCATGTGGCTATCAGCACGCCAGCCGGTTTAGAGACGCGAAATTCACCCTGCGCAGCAAGCTCCACCTCAACCACACCGCGCAGCGCCGCCAGTAGATCATCCCAGCTTTTGCCGGGCGGTAGCTCATGGCGCACAACAGCTCGCATCGAATTGACATAGGCCAGCACCGGCTCGGCGGTTGGAAACACCAACGCTGCTTCAAATTTGTGCGCGGTGACGCTGGCAAAACATGGCGCAAGCTGCGCCGGGCCATTATCCAAAGAAAACCGCCGCTGAATATTCCCCCAGCGCGTTTCTTGTGCCGCGCCCAGCACCCTCAAGGCTGCATTGATCGCCACCCGCAGCTCTTCCATGTACAAATCGGCCATCGTCACGGCCAGCAGCGCCCCGCCCGGCCGCAGGGCCCGGCGCGCCTCGGCCAGCACACGGGAAATATCTGGCACAAAAAACAGCACATAACTGGCAATAATCGCATCGCACGAGCCAGCCGCCAGCGGCAGAGCCTCGGCATCCGCATTGAGCAAGCGCGCCTGGCCGGGAGTGCCCTTGGCGCGCAGATCGCGCAACATGCCGGGGGCCAGGTCGGCCCCAATGATGCGCCCGCGCGGCGCTCGCGCTCGCAGCGGCGCAAGATATTGCCCGGTGCCCGTGCCAATATCTAGCACGGTTTCATCGCCGCGCCAGGCGTGCCGGTCCAGCACCCAGGTGGGCAAATCAATCGGCGGCACAGAATAGCAGCGATGCGTTTCAATTCGCACCGAAAGCGGCTCGTCGTTGGCATACGACTCGTTGACAAGCTGGGCCTTGGTGGGTGGCTTCGAAACAGCTAAAGAATCAACCATTATGTCATTGGCCTCCAAAAGTGTGATTGGTAAAAATGGTGTAACTACTCAGCATCCTGAGCGGAGCGCCGCGCTCCTTCGACTGCGTTTCACTTCGCTCAGGATGCGCGGCGCGTAGTCGAAGGGTGCCGGCTGAGTAGTTACAAAATGGTAACACCAAAAGCGCGCTTTGGCAACTTGTGATAAAATTCAGGTGGATAGAAAAAGCCGCAGCAGACAAGGACGAAAAATGATTAACTGGCAACTCAACACCTTTGCCATTGCAATGTTTGTCACAGCCGCCATCGCCGGCGGCCTGGTGGCGTACATCTGGCGGCAGCGGCCCGCGCCAGGCGCTACCCCGCTGGCGCTGCTGATGTTGGGCATTGCCGAATGGTCGTTTGGCTATGCCATGGAACTGGGCAGCCCAGAGCTGGGCGGCAAGCTCTTTTGGACCAGCTTTAATTTTATTGGGATCGTCAGCGTGCCCACGTTGTGGCTGGTCTTTGCGCTGGAATATACCAATCGCCAGCGATGGCTGACGCGCCGCAACCTGGTCTTGCTGGCAATTTTGCCCATCATCATCCTGGGGTTGGCCTGGACAAATGATTTGCACCACTTTATACGGAGCAAAGAAACATTGGACCTGGCGGGGCCAATCCCAATGTTCGACCCCACCTACAGCGGCGGGTTTTGGGTGTGGTGGGCGGCTTCAGGTGTAATGGTACTGCTGAGCAGCGTGGCTTTGCTGCACAAAGTCATCACGTCGCCGGGACTATACCGCAGCCAGGCGGCGGCCCTGCTCGTTGGCGCGCTGGTGCCATGGGTGGGCAATCTTGTGTACTTGTCTGGCCACAGCCCGCTCTACAAGTTCGACCTCACCCCCTTCACTTTTGCCATCGCCGGCCTGGCGGCGGCCCTGGGCATCTTTCGCTACCGCCTGCTGGATATTGTGCCGGTGGCGCGCGACGCCGTCATCGAGAGCATGAGCGAGGGCGTGGTGGTGCTAGATGCCCAAGCGCGCGTGGTTGATGTCAACCAGGCAGCCGAAAAAATCATTGGCTGCCTGGCCAGCGAGGTGATTGGGCAAGCCGCCGCCGCCATCTTGAGCCGCTGGCCCAGCCTGGCCCAGCACTATGGCAAAATGACGCCCGCCCGAGAGAACATCACGTGGACCAGCGGCGAAACGCAGCAATACTTTGACCTGAGCATCTCACCGCTGTTTGACCGGCGCGGGCGCTTTACGGGACAACTGGTAGTCTTTCGAGACATCACCGAGCGCGAGCGCCTGGAAGCGGCGCTGCGCGCAAGCTATGCGCGTGAACAAGAAAAGCTCAAGCTGTCCGACACCCTGCGCCAGGTGGCAAAAATCGTCAGCTCGACCCTAGAGCGGCAAAAGGTGTTGGACTTGATTTTGGCTCAACTGGAAAAGGTCATCATCTACCATCGCGCCACCGTCATGCTGCTTTCGGGCGACAAACTGAGTATCGTGGCCAAGCGAGACCGGACCGCGCACACGGGCAAATTGGGAAGCTCGGCCTGGCGAGAAAATTTTCCCGTAGACAAATATCCCCTGAACGCGGCCGTGCTGCTGGCGCGGCAACCCTTGCTGCTGCCCGATGTGGCGCTTGACGAACGCTGGCAAGCCGTAGGCAACACGGCCTCAATTCGTTCCTACCTCAGCGTGCCGCTGCTGGTACAAGACCGCCCCATCGGGATTCTTTCGGTGGGGCGGCGCGACGAGACCCCCTACACCGAAGACGACGCCCAAACCGTGTTCGCCTTTGGCAGCCAGGTGGCCGTGGCGCTAGAACAGGCCCGCCTGCACGAGTACGAGATGAAACAGGTAGAGCGCGAAATGGAAATTGCCCAGCAGATTCAATTGAGCCTGCTGCCGCTCACTCCCCCTCAGGTGCCAGGGCTAGATATCTCCGGCTTTTCACAGCCGGCGCGCCACGTGGGCGGAGATTTTTATAGCTATTTTGTCTTTGGCCCGCAGCAGTTGGGCGTGGCCGTGGGCGACGTATCGGGCAAGGGCATGCAGGCCGCCTTGATGATGGCGCTTTCGGTGGGGTTGCTCACCACCGAAGTGCGCCGCGAGGCCGCACCGGGCGCGCTGCTGGTATCGCTGAACCGAGAACTTCGCACGCACACGCAACGCAGCAAACTCAACACCGCGCTGGGGTACCTGGTTCTAAAGCACACCGAGCAAGGCTGGCAAATGCAAGTGAGCAACGCCGGGGTAATCGCCCCCCTCGTCCGGCGCAGCGACGGCTCGATGGAGTGGATGAACGTGGGCGGATTGCCGTTGGGCACAATGGACAAGGGCAAAGAATACGAACAATTGGAATATACGCTGTCGGCCGGCGACGTGATGGTGCTGAGCAGCGATGGCATCGTTGAGGCCATGAACGAAGCCAGGGAACTATACGGGTTCGAGCGATTCACCACCTGCCTGGCCCAAGCGCCGCAAGGCAGCGCGCAGGAAATACAAGACTATATCCTGGCCGATATGCGCGCTTTTTCAGGCCAGGCCCAAATGCACGATGATGTGACGCTGGTGGTGGCCGTCATCGTTGAAGGCTGATTAGGACTAAGGATTAAATAACTTGCTCATCTATGGCTCGCTTTGCCCGTATTTCGGCGTCACTGTGGGCAAGTTATTTAATTTCCAATCCTTAGCAGTGGCGCGCAGCAAAAATGATGGTAAAATCAAGGGTGGTTGAAAATTTGAACTAGCCTGTCAACACTTGCCAAGAATGTGATACAATAATAGTCGAAAAGTTGCATATTAACCATTCCCTCTTTACAAGAAAGGAGACCACAATGGCCAAAAAGAAAGGCTTGCAAGACATTACCCGTTTAGCAGGACTGATCTTTCTAAAGCGCGGCTTTGCTGAGGCGGCCGCCAAGGACCCCCAAGTTTTCCTTGCAGAATGTGTTTATGGAGACCTGACCAAGAAACAGCAAGCCACCTTTGAAGCTGCTCTCCACAATCCCACTTTGAAGCAAGCCGTCAAAGCGTGGTGGAAGAAATATGACGCAGCACGGGCGGCAGGTGAAGTTCCGAAAGCTTCCCCCTGGTACGATTAACCCCTGTCACCCTGTTTGCGCCTGCGGCAAAGCTGTAGGCTGCTGCGGAAGGGTTACTGGGCTTGCCCAGGAATTTGCATACTTGTGATTGACTCGATCTGCTTTGCCCTAAAGCAGAGCAGATAGTGCGCGTGTAAAATACGCGTAAAATACGCATAAAAGCTACATGCAGTCAAAACAGGATAATCAAACAATCGCCGCATTACCCACCAGGACCATGGCAGCGCGGTGGGTGCTGGGGGGCTATGTCGGCCTCGCCAGCGCAGGCTTCGTCCTTCACATCGGCTTGATGCTGTCTGAGGGACGCCCCATCAATTGGATCTATGTAGTATCGCTGCTGGCCATTGTTGGGACAAGCCTGTCTTCGCTCCGTTTGCTGAACCATTCCCTGTCTCAAGCTTTGCGCCTCACTGGCTGGGTTAGCTTGCTTTGTGTGGCCATAATGGTTCTCGATGCTTTGCGGCGCGACCCTCAATCAAGCATATCCATGTTTTTCATGCTCCACGCTGGCGTATTTGCATTGGGCCTGATCCTTGGGTTCAGAGCAGCCTTGGAATACGCCACCGGCACATCGCTCTTGCTCTTGTTGGTGAGCATTGCATATTACGACAAAATAGCAGAAACCATCATCATGATCATTCTGGCGTATGCGATTGCATTGCCCGCCAAGCTGATTGAGCGACTGATCAAAGAAAGCACCGCCGAGCTGACCAAGCTCAACACCCAATTGAGCGCCGAGGTCCAAGTGCGCCAGCAAGCCGAAACCGAGCTGCGAAAACATCGCGACCACCTGGAGGAAATGGTAACCGACCGCACCGCCGAACTGGCTGCCGCCAACACCCAATTGGAAGCCTCGTATCGGCGTGAACAGGCACATCGGCGATTATCGGATACGCTGCGCGAAGTGGCCAAAATCCTCAGTTCCACCCTAGAGCTGGACCTGGTGCTCAACCTGATCCTGGCCCAGTTGGAAAAGGTGGTTACTTTTCATTGCGCCTCTATCTCCTTGTTGTCAGGCAATGCATTGACCATCGTGGCTCAACGCGACGAGAGCGGCCAGGTAACCAAAGGCGAGACCCTACTGGTAAGCTACTATCCGCTGCGTGAAGCGGTGTTGCAAAGCCGCCAGCCATTACTTGTGCCTGATGTGAGCCGCGACGAGCGTTGGCGCGCGGCCGGCGCCATGGGTACGGTTCGTTCCCTCATCAACGCGCCGCTGCTGGTGCAAGAATGCCCCATCGGCATTCTTTCCGTTGGCCGGCGCGACGAGACGCCCTACACCGAAGAAGAAGCCCAGACGGTGTTCGCGTTTGCCAACCAGGTGGCGGTGGCGTTGGAACAGGTGCGCCTGCACGAATATGAGTTGGGGCAAATCGAGCGAGAGATGGAAATTGCGCGCCGCTTGCAAGTGAGCATGTTGCCGCTAGATGCGCCCCAAGTGGCCGGGCTGGATATTTCCGGCTGTTCGCTTCCGGCGCGGCTGGTGGGCGGCGATTTCTTTAATTACTTTGTGTTCGACCAGGGCCGGCTGGGCATTGCGGTGGGCGATGTATCGGGCAAGGGCATGCAGGCCGCGCTGATGATGGCGCTGTCTTTTGGCCTGCTTAGCACCGAGGTGCGCCGCGAACTGACCCCAAGCGCGCTGCTGACCACGCTCAACGCCGAGTTGTGTGAGCACACCCATCGCAACGGCTTGAACACGGCGCTGTCTTATCTGATGATGCAGCCTAACCACCAGGCTTGGCAAGTGCAGGTGAGCAACGCCGGCCTGATTCCGCCCCTGGTGCGGCGGTGCAACGGCACGGTCGAGTGGCTGATCGCGCGCGGCCTGCCCCTGGGCGCTATGGAGCAAATCGAGTACCACCAAATTCAGCAAACCCTGCAGCCTGGCGATGTGCTGGTGATATGCAGCGACGGCTTGGCAGAAACGATGAACGAGGCAGGCGAGATGTACGGCTTTGACCGCATGCTAGAATCAATGGGTCGGATACCCTACCCCGGCCACGCCTTGGCCATTCGCGAACATTTGCTGGCCGACATGCAAAACTTTGCCAAAAATGCAGAGGCCAACGATGATGTTACGATAGTGGTGGTGGTAGTAGCCCAGTCAAGTTAACCGCCCGATGCGCACACGCGGCGCACCCCCAAGCGGCGCGGTGAAACAATTACAAAGACCGTCCCCACTTGCCAGTCTGCCTGACCAGGCTGGTGGTATTCAAACGTGATGGTCACAATGTCATCGTGCTCATTCATGGTGGGCCTGGTTTCGACCACAATATTGCGCACCTCTGAGCCGCCGTATTGGGCAATATGGCGCGGGGCGTCTCGGCGGATCAGCAAGCTGTCCTGGTCGCCGGTCAATTTGCTGATGGCATCCAAGTCGCTTTTGACCACAGCCTCAAGATACTGCCTGGCAAGCGTATCAGTAGATGGTGAAAATACCCCCAGCGCAAAAAGAGCATAGGCGCAAAACAACGCGCCAAAGACCAAGCTGGCACTAGTCATCAGCAAACATTGCCGGCCTGACAGCTTGAGACAGCGCAACACCAACACGCCAACGATAGCCAGAAACACCACCAAGATTGGGAAAATTAGGATCATGATTTGCCTTCCTGTAATTTTTTGTGCTGCTATATGACGTTACAGGGCAACAAATCGTTCACCTAACAAGCCGCGCGTAGGGCAAGCGGCAAAAAATCATTGGGAAATCGTGTCAATCTTCCAACCGCCGCCCTCATGAACAAACTGGAAAGAGCGCACCTGCGGCCCGCCATCATAGTTCAGTGTCACTCGAACCAGGGTAGGGCTAGGCAGTTCGTAGGCAAACGAATTGTACACAGACTGAACCCCCAAGAGCGACAGCACCGAGCCGCCGCCGTGAACTTGGGCAGCCAGGCGGCGGCTGAGGTATTTGAGGCTGCTTTCGCCCGTGGGGTCTTGCAGCAGCGAGAGCAAAAAATCATTAGTGATTTGCCCCGGCTCGCCCGGCGGGGCGCTCTCAGCCGCCGCCACAGCGCTGATGCGCCACTGCCCCTCTTCCTGCTTGAGGACAAAGAGACGGGGCTGTGAATTTGCGCCAAAATCGAGCGTGGCTTGTAAAGTGACCGAATCACCCCCGCCTGCCCCAGGCACATCGCCTGCCCCAGGCACATCTACCGTGAACGATTGGTAAATGTTGGGAATGCCCAAAATCTGGAGCAGCGTGCGTCCCCCGCCGATTTCCGCCTGCAAATTGCTGCCCAGGTATCTTGCGCTGCTGCCTCCACTGTGGTCATTCATCAGCGAGCTCAAAAACTGCCGCACCACGTCTTGGGGCGCTTGGGGATAATCGCTCGATGGCGCGGACGCAGCATAACCAAACTCGGCGGCGGCCTTGGCGTTAAAATCATCAGTGGCAACCAAAACCGCCAGCTTGTCTTGAACAATGGGGCTGCCATCGGGCCATTTATCGGGCATAACAATTGCCATCACCGCGCTGCCATTGGCATCGGTCACTCCACCCACGTACGACTGCGGCCCCACACCCGCATTGGGCAAGCCCAGGTAGACCTTTAGGCTGGCGTTGGGCGGAAAGCCCGAAGCGGCGATGGTCACCTGGGTGCCAGCGCCTCCAGAACTTGGGCTGATGGCGATGGTTGGCTGGGCCGGCTGTGGCAAGGAGACAACATAATCAAGCTCGGCCATCACCCTGACGCTCCGGTCCTCTGTGGCGGCGGTGAAAACCAGTTTGCTTTCGGTGATGCGCCTGCCATCGGGCCAATTGGCAGGCAGCGCAAAAGCCAGGCCCACATTGCCATTGGCGTCGGCAACTCCTTGAACATAGGCCTGCGCCCCGATGTCTGCTCCCGGCAAGCCCAAATAGACCCCCACGTTAGCATTGGCCGGAAAGCCAGAACCAACCACAGTGACCTGTGTTCCAGCGCCACCCGTGTTTGGATTGATGGTAACAGCCGGATTAGGCTTGGGAGCCGGCAATTGGGTTGGGGCTGCTGTCGGTGTAACCGGCGCAGGGGGCGCGCCTGCGCAAGCGGCAATAACAAGCCATGCCAAACTGCAAACCGCCCACAAACGAAAGGTCTTGGTTTTCATGGTGTGTCTCTCCGATTCCTGATAATGTCTATTAGACCTTATCGGAAATAGCAGGACGGGCATCCCCACACCCTGTCTGCACCAGGCAGGCTGCACTCCCGAAGGGGCCAAGCGCAGCGCAGGTGCAAGTGTGCCAGTCCGCCAACGTATGGGGATACGTTGGCTGCGTTATTTCCGAAAGTCTATTGTCTTCCAATCACGGCAAGGCCGGCAAAATTGGTGTGAGGGCCTCTCCGGCCGTCCACGCCTTTAGATACACAAAAGGCCACACTTCGCCGCGCCGAATCTCCCAATCGCCAGGCCCTACAGGGCGCGAAATGCCAAAGTGCACGTGCGCCGGTGTGTTGCGCGCGTTGCCGGTCTTGCCGCTGAGTCCAATGACCTGACCGGCGCGCACGCGCGCGCCCAGCTCAATGCCATCTTGCACAGCAGAAAGATGCGAGGTGTGATAGCGCACCCCGTCATCACCCACAATTGCCACGAACAAGCCAGGGCGGTCCTCCCCTTTGTTGGTTTGGGGATTCCAGGGGTCAAAGCTGCGCACTTCGTTGACCACACCATCGGTCACCGCCACCACGGTCGAGCCGACCGGCACAAAAATATCTGTGGCGGGGTAATCGTGATGCTCATCCGAGTAGCGGGCAACATCCGGCGGCTGCACGGGAAAGTAATAGCGTTGGCCGGGCATGTGCCACGGCTCTGGCGTAAAAGTGGGGACAGGCGTAAGAGTGGGCGCAGGCAGAGGAGATGGAGTGCGAGTGGCCAACGGCACCACCCGCGTATAGGTGGGACGCGGGGTGACTGTGGCCGCTGGCGTAAAAGACCCAGGGGTAGGCGAAAGACGCGCCGCTGTTGCCCGCATCATCGTCGGCGTGATTGCCTCAGGCAGAGTAAATGTTCTGGCCGGCGCGCAAGCAGCCAGTCCAATGATCACCAACACAAAGAACATAGATTTGTTCACCGCCACACCTGTATGCAATAGACCTTATCAGAAATAGCAGGACTGGCATCCCCATGCCAGCCCGCCAACGTATGGGGATACGTTGGCTACGTTATTTCCGATAAACTATAACAATCATCTCTTTTGGCAAAAACCCGTTCCATGATACCATAAGGCAGCGCGCTTTGCGCTGCCGCTCCGCGCCAGGCAAATTCATAGTACAATAGGCCTATCAAAAATAGGCAGTGCAAAAAATGAAAGCCGTCATTCAACGCGTTACTTGCGCCAATGTTTCTGTAGATGATCGCATCGTCGGCGCTATCGAACATGGGCTGGTGGTGCTGATTGGCGTCACGCATACCGACACGCCCGCCCTGGCCGAAGCGATGGCCCACAAGATTGCCCACCTGCGCATTTTTGAAGACGAGGCCGGCAAGCTGAACCTATCGGCCTTGGAGGTAGGCGCAGATCTGCTGGTGGTATCGCAATTCACACTGTACGCCAACTGCAAACGCGGGCGCCGCCCCGATTTTATCGCCGCCGCCAAGCCAGATGTGGCGCAGCCGCTCGTCAGGCATTTTGTGCAAGCGATGCGCCAGGCTGGCCTGGCCAAAATCGAGCAGGGCGTGTTTGGCGCAAGGATGCTGGTCAGCCTTCACAACGACGGCCCGGTTACCATTATCCTTGACACAGACGAGTTGTGAATGGCCGCATTTTTAATCCTGCGCGCTTTGGCGCTAAAACTATGGATATGAGGAGAAAGGAAAAATGACCAACCATTCGTGGGTAAAAGGCTTTCCCGGCGCAATCACCGTGTGCAACCGCGAGGGCATCATTTTGGAGATGAACGACAAAGCTGCCCTGGTTTTTGAGCAAGACGGCGGCAAAAAGCTGATTGGCTCCAATTTGCTAGATTGCCATCCCGAACCGGCGCGCTCCAAGCTACAGCAAATGATGGAAACGCAGCAAGCTAACGTGTACACCATCGAGAAAAAAGGCCAGAAAAAGCTCATCTACCAGACGCCGTGGTATCAAGACGGCCTGTACTGCGGCTTTGTCGAATTGTCGCTCGAAATCCCGTTTGATCTGTCCCACTTTGTCCGCAGCTAGATGAAGATCACCACCCGGCTCATCCTATCTTTCTTGCTGGTCTCGGTCCTTCCCCTGGCAATCATTGGCTATACCGAGCTGCAAGCCATCACGCGAGTCAATGCTATGGCGGTGAGCGAGAGCACCGAGGCGCTCAAGCAACTGGGCCAGGCCACCATCCACCAAAAGGCGCTCGATGTGGCGCGGCAGATCGAGCTTTACCTGGCGGCGCACCCAGAACTCGCCGCTCTGCCGCCGCAAGAATTACAAGCAGACCCAACACTGGTATCTATCGCCGTGCAGCCGGTGGGCCAGACCGGCTATACCGCCGTTTACGACAGCACCGGCATTGACTATTTTCACATCAATCCAAAAATCGTTGGAACAGACCTGCACACCCTTTCTGCCAGCCTGCCCAGTTTTTGGGCCATCCTCCAAGCCAGTCTGGGTGGGCAAGCTTCAGCCGGCTATTACGAATGGCAAGACGCCGATGGCACAATCCGCGACAAGTATATGAGCTGCGTGCCGGTGGGCAACACCGATTGGCGCGTGGCAGCCACGACCTATATTGACGAATTTTCCCAACCCATCCGAGAAACCGGGACCAAAATTGCCGTCATCTTTCAAAACATCCAAGTGTTTACATTGCTCAGCATTGGCCTGGTTGGGTTGGGCGCGATTGCATTGGCTCTGTGGCTGGCGGTGGGCCTTGGGCGCCCCATTCGGGCCATCACCGACGCAGCCGCCGCCGTCGAGGCGGGGAACTGGGACATTTCGCTGCAAGCCACCGCCAGGCGAAGCGACGAACTGGGCCGCTTGGCGCTTGTTTTTCAACGCATGGCGCGCCAGGTTTACGCGCGCGAACAGCACCTAAAGCATCAAGTGCAGCAACTACGCATCGAGATAGACCAGGTCAAACAGCAGCGCCAGGTGCGCGAAATTGTGGAAACAGAGTTCTTTCAATACTTGCAAGCCAAAGCGCGCGAAATGCGCCTCAGGCGCCCGCGGCTAGATAGCGCGAGCAAAGACACCACCAAAGAAGGAAATTGATTAACGACAGTAACTACTCAGCAGCCTGAGCGGAGCGCCGCACTCCTTCGACTGCTCAGGCTGCGCGGCGCGTAGCCTGCTCTGTCGGCAGACAGGTCGAAGGGTGCAGGCTGAGTAGTTATCTAATTTTTACCACAGAGACGCAGAGGACGCGGAGAAAACCCGGAAAATTCTCTGTGCGCTCTGCGCCTCGGCGGTGAATTGTCAACCCATAGAGGAGAAAATGACAGCGCAAAAGGCATTTCAAGACTATTATCCAGAAAACGTCAGCCATTGCTATGGCTGCGGCCGGCTGAACGAAAGCGGCCTGCAAATCAAAAGCTATTGGGATGGCGACGAAACGGTGTGCACGTTTACACCCCGACCCTATCACATTGCCATTCCCGGTTATGTGTACGGTGGGCTGATCGCCTCGCTGATTGATTGCCACGGCACCGGCACGGCCTCTGCCGCCGCCTACCGGGCTGAAGGCCGCGCCATGGACACCGAGCCGCCGCTGCGCTTTGTCACCGGCTCGCTGCACGTGGACTATGTGCGCCCTACCCCTATGGGCGTGCCGCTAGAGCTGCGCGGGCAGGTGAAGGAAATCAAGGGCCGCAAAGTTGTGGTAACCGTAACGCTCTCTGCCAAGGGCGAGGTGTGCGCGCGCGGCGAGGTGGTGGCGGTCAAAATGCCCGATAATTTCTGACCCTGGCAGGAATTTTAAATCTGCAATTTGTAATTTGTAATTTGTAATCTACAATTTGCAATCTGAAATTAATACTTTACCGTGACCGCCGTGCCAATGGGGGCCCAGTTGTACAGCCAGGCCGCTTCGTCGGTGGGCATGTTCACGCAGCCGTGGCTCATGGGTTGGCCGAAATTGTTGTGCCAATACGTGCCGTGGAAGCTATAGCCGGCGTAAAAATACATCACATACGGCACGTTGGGCAAATAGTAGCCTGGCCCAGACATCAACTGTGATGGATATTTGAGGTAGATGTTAAAATTTCCCGTCACCGTGGGATAGGCCGGCAGGCCGGTCGAAACCAGCACACTGCGCACCAACAGGCCATTGTCATAGGCATACACCCGCTGCTCCGAAAGCGCCACCACAATCTGCTTGCCGCCGGCTGTGGGCGGCGCAGGCAACGCCGGTGTGGCCGGGGTAGAAACAGGCGGCGTGCTGCCCGCAGTGGGAATGACGAGCTTTTGGCCTACATAGACCATGTTGACATTGGCCATGCCGTTGGCCCAGGCCAGCGCCTGGGCGCTTATGCCATACTTTAACCCAATGCGGTACAGGTTTTCTCCGGCCTGCACAATATGCGTGTTTGCCCCCGGCTCAACGGCGGGCGGGTCTGGCACAGGCTGGGGCACTGGCGGCAATGCGCTGTTTGCGCCCGCCGGAACCCTGAGTTGCTGCCCCACATACACCAGGTTTGGATTAGTCAAGCCATTGGCTTGCATCAAAGCCTGCATCGTCACCCCATAACGCAGGCTGATGCGGTACAGGTTTTCTCCAGCCTGCACGGTATGGAATGTCTCGCCGCTTTGCGCCAACGCCGCCGGCGCTATAGACAACCAAACCACCAACCCAATCACCGCCAGATTGAAAGCAAGCTTTCTGTTCATGCGCCATCTCCTTTGCCGAAACTGTCTAACTCATCCTAACCTAAACTGCCTTCTGTCTGAAAACCCCGTAAAAGCGGCACACTTTGCGCCATGCCGCTTGGCATAGGCTGGCATAGGGATGCCAGCCTACTTTCCAGACAAGAACTAGACTAGTGCCTGTCTCAAAACCTGCGTAGCTACCGTATCCCCATACGGTAGCGGCAGGTATAGGGATACCTGCCTATGAGTTTTGAGACGCGAACTAGACTAGAGGGGGCAAGTCCAGTATACTTGATTTCAGCCTTTCGGGCAAAATATGTGCTATTTCCTGTTTTCAAGTAGACAACATGAACTGCGCTCTCAACCAGGAATGAAAATAGAGCGTCTTTGTGTTTCTTCGTGTCACCTGCCCCCGCCCTAGGCAGGGGGTTGGCGCCACCTGCCCTCGCGCGAGCAGAGGGTTTATGGTTATTTTCGGAATAGAGCAGCATGGGGATGCGCCAGATACGGCTATTTGGAAACTGGAGATGTGATAGTCATCATAGTGCCGGCCACAGGAATATGTTATCTTCAAGCTGGAGGGTGAGCAATGAACATGATCAGCGAGCTATTCATTCAAGCGGTGGTGACCTTGCTGGGCATCTTTGCGGGCACGCTGGCGGCCTTGGCGGTTGACCGGCGCAACGAGCAGCGCAAGCGGCAGCAGCGGGCCAAGGTAGTGCTGCGCTCGCTCTTGCGCGAGTTGTCTGACAACTACCAGGCCGTCCAGGCCGTCAAGACAGCTTATACCACCACCGCCTGGGGGCGCAGCTTTTACCTCAGCACGATTGCGTGGGAAACGGCCCTGGCCGGCGGCGACCTGGCCGACATCATTGGCTACGAGCTGGCCGATTCAATCGCCAGCCAGTATGCCGTGTTTGTCCGCATGCGCTATTACGTGAATTTGCTCACTCAGCTCTGGTTCGCCCCGGCCAATATCCAGGGCTATGAAGAAATACGCAACGGCTTTCGCCGGGCCATCGTAGAGGCCATGAACCAGGCCGCCGGCAGCCACAACCAGGTCATTGAAAAAATCAAGCAGCACCCCGCCGCGGCGACGTTGGCCGGGTGATGTAACCTCCCCCCCTGCCCCTCTCCTACAAGGAGAGGGGAGCGCATCTCCCCCTTCCCTTGTAGGGAAGGGGGCCAGGGGGTTAGGTCACTCCCCCTCTACAATCTTGATTTCCTCGTCCGTCAAACCGTATAGCTCATAAACCAGCGCGTCTATTTGCTTGTCAACGGCGTCTATTTGCCGCTGCAAGCGGGTTGTGTCGTCGGGCAGCCGGGCGGCGGCCAACTGTTGGTGCAGGTCGAGCATGCGCTGCACCAGCTCTACCACGCGGTCGTGGTGGGCCACGTCGGCGGGGTCGGAAAAGTTGATGGTGCGGATAGGAAGGGTTTCCACATATTGTTTCGTGCAGGTGATCCAACCGGCTCGGAAAATATTGCTAATTGAGTGCAGCCGCCAGAATAAAATTAGCTTTTTCGCGCTGGCCAACGTGAATTTTAGGATAGCCCTAAAGGCTGCCGAGTCCCTGCGCTACTCGAACGCGCAACCCGCCGTGCGCCCACACGCGCGCCGTATCCACAGGCAGGCGCGTTTGTCCGATCAAGGGGAGGCTGTTGCACAGGAAGGTCACGCGCCACCCCCGACATTGCGCGCGCAGCACGTTCCCGAATTGCGCGTACAGATTGCGCAAATCCTTATTGGCGCTCACCCGCACGCCGTAGGGCGGATTGGTAATCACCCATCCCGATTCTGGCGGCGGCGCGATGGCTGACACTGCTTGGCGCGAGAACGCAATCTCGGCGGCGACGCCTGCGCGCGCGGCATTGGCCTCTGCGGCCTGGATTGCGCCGGCATCCCGATCAGAGGCCAGCAGCAGCGACATGGCGGGACGCTCCGCTGCTATCGCCGCCGCTAATGTTTCTGCCCACACCCCCGGCGCAAAGCCGGGCCACTCCATGAAGGCAAAGCGGCGCGCCTTGCCCGGTGCAATGTTTCGCGCCCACATAGTCGCCTCGATGGGGATCGTTCCCGATCCGCAGAAAGGATCGAGCAATGGCGCGCGCCCGTCCCACCCAGAGACTAACACCAGCCCTGCCGCCAACGTCTCGCGTAGCGGCGCTTTGGCCGTCGCCAGTCGGTAGCCCCGGCGATGCAAGAGTGCGCCAGAGCTATCCACACTCACGGTACATTGGTTATTGAACAGGCACACCACCACGAGTTGCGGCGGTTGATCTGCCTCCTCGTCGCCTCCAGCGACTAATCTCACGGGCGCGCCCAGGCGGTCGGCGATGGCGCTGTGTACGCGCTCGACCACCGCATCCGAATGATACAATTTCGATTGATGGCACGTCACCCGCAGCGCTACGGGTTGTCCGGCTTGTAGATAACGCTCCCAGGGCAGGCGGCTCGCCTTTTTGCGCAGTTCCGAAAAAGCCGCAGCGTAGAATTCACCCAGTCGCACCAGTATCCGGCTCGCGGTCCGCAGTAGCAGATTGGCGCGGTAGAGGTCTCTCAGAGCGCCGGAGAACGCCACTCCACCAGGGAGCGATTGCGCCGCCTGTCCCTGCGCCAGGCCCAACTCGGCCACTTCGCGCGCCGTGATGTCCTCCATACCTGGTATACAGACGGCGAGGATTTGGTATTCCATACGCACCCCTTAACTGAGCACGGCGTACGGGCCGCTGATGGCATGGTAGCATTGATTGATTATTTTGCAACCATCGTTTTGCAGCCATCGTTTTGCAGCCATCGTTTTGCAACCATCGTTTTGCAACCATCAGTGCGGGCAGTTTTAGGCCATTAAAAAGCAACGCGCGCTGTGTGCGTTGCTTTTATGCCCCACTGTGCCTGCGCTGTCACGCAAGCGCGCTATCTGGGAAAGGTTTGCCAACCAGATATAACCTGGGCTTATTCTTCCCGGCTGCGCCTGCGGAAAGACAAGCGCAGCGGCGTGCCGCTAAAAGGATATTGTTTCCTGATTTGGTTCTCGATAAAGCGTTCATATGAAAAATGAACAAGGGACGTATCATTGCAGTGCATCACAAACGTAGGGGGGTCAACCCTGGGTTGAGTTCCATAATAGATGCGCAATCGCTTGCCGGCTTTGGTGGGCGGAGATTGACGCTCCAGGGCGTCTCGGATAATCCGGTTCAACTCGCCGGTGGGGATGCGCACCAGGCGCTCTTCTTGCACCCGCAGCGCGGTGGGCAGCACTTGGTCTACCCGCTTGCCCGTCAACGCCGAGATGAACAGCACCGGCACGTAATCTAGAAAATGCAGCGCGCTGCGCACGTGCTCGGTGTATTCGTAAATGGTCTGGTCGGTTTTGGGGATGGCGTCCCACTTGTTCACCACCACCACCACGCTTTTATATTCTTCCAAGATAAAGCCCGCCACGTGGGCGTCTTGGGCCGTGACGCCCGTTGTGGCGTCAATCAGCAACAAGGCCACGTCGCTGCGTTGAATGGCCCTCAGCGCGCGCAGCACGCTATACTTTTCCAACCCCACTTCAATCTTGCCGCGCCGCCGGATGCCCGCCGTGTCAATCAACGTCACCGCTACTCCTTCGTACAAGATGCGCGTATCCACCGCATCTCGTGTGGTGCCGGGGATAGGCGAGACAATGGCGCGTTCTTGCCCCAAGAGGGCATTCAGCAAGCTCGACTTGCCCACGTTGGGCCGCCCCACAATGGCCACCTTGATCGACTCGTCTTCCTCTTCCTCTTCTGCCACCGGAAAGGCTGCCACAATCGCATCCAGCAGCTCGCCGGTGCCCTGGCCGTGCAGCGAGCTAACGGGAAAAACCTCGCCAATGCCCAACTGGTAAAACTCGAGCGCCGCCAGGCGGCGCTCGGCGTTCTCGGCCTTGTTGGCCGCCACCAAGATGGGCTTGTTGCTGCGGCGCAGAATTTCGGCCACCTCTTCGTCGGCCCCTGTCAGCCCCTCTACCGCGTCTACCAAAAACACAATCACGTCGGCGGCATCAATCGCCATATAGGCCTGTTGGCGAATCTGGGGAACAAACTGGGCCGAGGCCACCGAAAGCGGCGTGTGCTCTGAGAGCAGCGGAAGGGTCATATCGCCGCGCTCGACACGCTCCGGCAAAATTTCAATGCCGCCCGTGTCTACCAGGGTAAACACGTGCCCGGTCCACTCGGCAGAGGCTTCCAGGCGATCTCGCGTCGTGCCGGGCAGCTCGCTGGTCACAGCCAGGCGCTCGCCCACCAGGCGGTTGAACAAGGTTGATTTTCCCACGTTGGGGCGGCCCACCAGGGCTACCATCGGTTTGGTCATGGTCTGCCTTTCACTTTCTGCATTTCATAGTCTTTTGTCCACCAACCCCCTGCCTATGGCGGGGGCAGGTGACACGAAGGTACGCAAAGGTTTCTATTTTGTAACTACTCAGCATCCTGAGCGGAGCGCCGCGCTCCTTCGACTGCGTTTCACTTCGCTCAGGATGCGCGGCGCGTAGCCTGCTCTGTCGGCAGACAGGTCGAAGGGTGCCGCTGAGTAGTTACTCTATTTTTACCTTGGTGTTACTTTGTGTCCTTCGTAGATAGATTTTGTTGCCTATCTGCCGCCAGGCACTATGGCTGGAGCGTCGGTGTGGGGGTCAGCCCGAAGGTGGGCGTGAGCAACGGCGAAAACGACCCCACCAGAGCAATGGTCACCTGCACGGTAGCCGGCAAGATGCTTTCGGCCACCACTCCCTCTGGCACAATGATCTGGGGAACAAGTTGATGCGTGCCGGGTTGGAGGTTGGCCACGTCAATGACCACGCGCACATCCTCATCTGGCCGCAAGGTCTGCAAGCGCGGCAAGGGCCCGCTCAACACCACATCCACGTAATCGGGCGAGACGCGCGCTTCCAATTGGGGCGCCAAGCCTTGCACCACCGGGCGCAGTTGCAAGGTCAACCCGCCCTGAATGGCTTCGACGCTCACCTCCACCTGAACCGATGAATCGCCCAAGAGCGAGATTCCCCCCGGCAAGTTCAAGGGCACTCGCTCGTTAATGCGCTGCTGGGCATTTTGCACACTCACCGGCACTGTCTCTACATAACCGGGCAGGCTCTCGATGGCCTGCGAGCCGCCAAAGACCGCCACTATAGGCGGCGAAACTTTGATATTCGTAATACGATAGCCCGAAGCCAACTCGCCCGTAATAACCACTCGCACCGCCAGATCGCGAAAGCCCCCCAACTGCTCAATAAGAGCCTTGGCTTGCACCACTTCGGGCGAAAGCGTGACGCCCTCTACCACAGCACCTTTGGAATCGCGCGCCGATAATTTGACGGTCTGCTCGGTGTCTTGACGCCGATCCTGCACATTCAGTGCGGCCCGAATCTCAGCCACCTGTTCAACCCGCGAGGCCGGCCCCAATGTACTGGTTTGGGTGGGCACAGTGAAAAAGGAGCGAATGGTATAGCCCATAGCCGGCTCGCCTGTTATCGTCAGGCTGATGGGCGATTGGCGCAACAAGATTGCCTCCAACGTCAAGCCAACTTGCTCTGGCTCGGTGCGCACTATCTGGATAATAGGGTCAGACACATGAGAGGTCAATGGCACACTCAAAGCGCCAAAAGGCCGACCGGCCAAGTCTAATGTGACACTGATTTGATTGGAGGTCAAATTATTCCACACGCTCTTGGGCGCGCGCAACACGACCATGGCGGATTCGTCACTTTGGCTATACACCACCGTGTCAGGCGGTTGATTGATCAAAACGATGGGGACAGATTGCGGAAAGGGTTCTGTGATCGTTGGATCGCCCTCTTGAATGGCTATCACCCAGACCAATATCGCCAGCACCAGCGCCAACATCAAGCGCCCCAAAAGATCGGTGATTCGGCGCATCATTGCCCCACCTCTTTTGCCGGCAGCTCGGCCTGTGCCACCGGCTCTGCCTGAGGAGTAGCCGCCACAGCCTCTGCCAGCGCAGGGCCGCCCCGGCTGCCGCCGAGCAGCCGAGACAACCACGTTCCTTTGAGTTGAGTTTGATAAAATGCGCGCAAGACAGATTCTAGCCGGGCGCCATCCAGGCGGCGAATCATGCGGCCATTGTGCGCAATAGAAATCGTGCCGCGCTCTTCCGAAACGACTACGGCGATAGCATCGGTCGCCTCGGTGATGCCGATAGCCGCGCGATGGCGCAACCCCATCCGCCGGTCGTCGAGAAATTGGCTGGTGAGCGGCAAAATGCAGCCGGCGGCGGCAATCCGCTCGTCCCGCACAATCACCGCCCCGTCGTGCAACAAGGTTTTGGGGAAAAAGATGGTCTGCAACAATTCAGAAGAGATGGCAGCGTTCAGAATCGCGCCAGTGTCAATATAGTCTTGCAAACCCGTTTCACGTTCTAGCACAATCAGCGCCCCATGCCGCCGTTCGGCCATTCGCCGGCAAGCCTGGACAGTTTCGGTAATCACAGTCTCTATCGCCGCTTGCTCGTGCGAGATCAACCCCAGCCACGAACCGGTGCGTCCCAGCCGCTCTAGCGCGCGACGCAGCTCAGGCTGAAAGATGATGGGGATAGAAATCAACAGCGCCGGCACGGCGCGTTGCACCAGCCAGCTAAACGCCGGCAGGCGCAGAGCATAACCCACCAGCGCGATGAACAACACCAAAATCACCACGCCGCGCAACAACTGCACCGCCTGCGTGCCGCGCACCAGGTAAAGCACCATAAAAAATACCAGCGCCACCAAGCTGATGTCTAACACACTCATCCACGTGAGGCGCTGGAGAAGATATAACCAATCAGAGGGCATGCTTCACGTCATTCAAAAACTCAGAGCTGCGCCAAGAGCTGCTTATAGTCTTCGATGTTCAACGGATTGAGCGTAATAATCGTTTTCACGGTTGCGGCGGCTTCTTTTCTTAACCCGGCCTGCAACTGCAATTCACCCAGAGAGTCCAACTGCTCGATGGCCTGATCTTTCATGTTGGCTTCCATGTACAGGCGCGCCAGCCTGGAGCGCAAGGGAATTTCGCCCGGCCGCAAGTGAATCTGTTCTTCCATCACCGTGATCATCTTGCGCATCTTGCCCGACTCTTTGTAAAGCGTCATCAATCCATCCAGCTCGCGGATGGCGCGCTGGGGTTGGGCCACCTTGTAGTACAACTCTACCAACGACACACGCGCCTTTTCGTCGTCGGGCGCAATGGATTTAACCTGCTCATAATCTTGAATCGCTCGCCGCCAGTCAATGCGCTGCATGTCAATATCGCCCAGGTGGCTAAAGATATTGAGCGTCCACAGCTTGCCAGTTGAGCCGCGCGGCGCGTACGACAGCGCCTCTTGGTACGTGTCACGCGCCTTGTCAATTTGCGCCATTTGATAGTAGGTGTCTGCCAGTTGCATATACTGATCGAGCGCCGGGTCAATCTGGCCGTGCCGGATAAGCAACTGGATCAGGGTGCTGCGGGTAGGAACGTCCATGGGCGTCATGTCCAAGATGCGCTGGTAGATGTGCCAGGCGTGGGTCACATCGCCGCGCACCTGGTAAGTGTCGGCGATAGTGCGCAGCTTGGCGATGGCCTCTTCCGATTGTCCCCCCTGCCACAGCACTTCGGCCAGGTGCATGTGCAGCGGCAAGTAATCGGGCGCGCGTTCTATAGCGCCTTGCATTTCGTCGGCTGCCAGGTGAAACTTGCCGCGCTTGGCATATTCTTGCGACATTGCCATAGATTGCAGCACCAGCTCGGAATTGGGCACGGTGAACAACTCGGCCAGGCTGATGGCCGGGCTGCCATCTTGGGTGATGCTGTCCAGGCGCTTGCGCGCCTCGGACACTTTGTCTTCCCAACCTCGGCTGGAAAGGAACTCGACCAGGCCATTGGTAAAGCTAAGAGCCTGTTCGCGGTCGCCCTTGACCGAATAGCTATCGGCCAGGTTCTGATACAGCGCAATCAAGTCATCGGCCTGCTCGCGCCCCACCGTCTGCAAGTCAACAATCTTGAGCACCTCGATAAAGTGGCCCAACGCCTCATCTACCCGCCCCAGCGCGCGATAACATTCACCCAGGGCAAAATGGCTGCCCATGGTATATTCGGGATGGTTGATCGCCTGGTTAAACTGCTCCATGGCCTCGTCAAAGCGCAGTTCTTGTTGACACAGCAGCCCCAGGTTAAAATGCGCAGCGGGCAAATCTACCGCGTCCAAAATGTTCCGATAGGCGGCAATGGCCTGGTCAATATGGCCGCGTGTCTGGTAATCGAGCGCCTGGCCGATCAAGGCATCAATCTCGGCCTTGGTCAAGCGGGCCCCACGTTGGGCCTGCAGCGATTCGGCGTCTTCAAAAAGGGTTTCGGCCAGGTCCGAAAGAGCCTTGTCACGCGCAATTTCAAGCGGGCTGCCTCGCCCTTCTTCACGCGTTTCTTCAGCCGCAAGATTGCTCAAATCCCACATGGCCGGGCTGGGCGCAGCCAGGGCGGGCTTGGGTTGCGGCGGCGCTGGCGGCAGCTCACTCAGCGCTGCTGGCAAGGCTGACGGCTTGGGCGCATCGCCTACCGGCTTGCCAGAACTGATTTCGGCCTGCATTCTCAACAGGCCTGTTTGGCGCGGCGAAAGCTTGAGCGCCTCTTTGGTGGCGGCCACTGCCTGGTCTACCTCGCCCAACTGCTGGTAGAGGCGGGCCAGCGAGGTGTATTCACGCACAGCCTGCTCGTTCTTGCCTAGCGATTCAAAGGCAGCCGCCAGGCGATGGTGCGCATCGGCATGGCTTGGATTCAACTTGACAACCCGCTCCCAATATTGGACAGCTTTTTCCACCATCCGGCGACTCGAGAACAACTCGGCCAGGGCCATGCAGGTTTCTATGGTCTCATTGGACAACCCCAGGCGATCTTGCACCTCAACCAATCTGGACAAAATGGAGAGGTCATTGGGTTGCGATTGGTTGGCCTGCCGATAAGCCGTCAGCGCATCGTCCATGCGTTTGAGCTGAGTGTAGACAAATCCGGCGCTGGCCAGCGCGATGGGGTCGCTGGGAAATTCGTCCAATGCCTTTTCATACTCGGCGATGGCCTTGGTCCACGCCTTGTCCCAGACGTGCTTGTTGCCAAGCTTCATGGCTTGTTCAAAGATTTGACGATTGCCGGGCACGCAAAACCTCCTGGATCGTTAAACGTTCAACCCTTTACTCTTCTGCCACAAGCAATTTTACCAAGATTGCCTTTTGCGCATGCATGCGATTTTCGGCCTGATCCCACAAAGCAGAATGTTCCTCGTCGTCGCACACCTCGTCGGTGATTTCCTGCCCGCGATGCGCCGGCAAGCAGTGCATGGTGATATAGCCCGGGTTGGCGTTCTGGAGCAGTTTGGCGTTGATTTGATAGGCGGGCGCAAAGGCTGCCAGCCGTTTTTCTGTCTCTTCTTCCTGGCCCATGCTCGTCCACACATCGGTATAAATGACATCGGCCCCCTTGACAGCCTTGATTGGATCGCGCAACTGGGCGATGGTGCCGCCGGTGGCCTGGGCGAGTTCTTCCACCTTGGACATGACAGCCTTGCCCATTTCATAGCCCTTGGGCGAAGCAATGACAAAATGGGCGCCGGTCAGGGCGCACGCATAGGCCAGCGAGTTTGCCACATTGTTGCCATCGCCAATAAAAGCTACTTTTAATCCTTCCAGCTTGCCAAAACGCTCGTAAATCGTAAAAATATCGGCCAGGCCCTGGCATGGGTGCGAATAATCTGACAAGCCGTTGATGACGGGGACGCGGCTGTACTTGGTCAGCTCGACCACATCGGCATGAGCGAATACGCGCGCCATGATAATATCCACATAGCGGCTCAATACCCGCGCCACATCGGCCACGCTTTCACGCTTGCCCAGTGAAATTTCGTTGGGGCTGAGGTAGAGCGCCTGCCCGCCCAGTTGAATCATGCCCATGTCAAACGACACGCGCGTGCGCAGGCTGGGCTTTTGAAAGATCATTCCCAACGTCTTGCCTTCCAACAAGGGCTTGTTGCGCCCCTTTTTGCGCAGTTGAGCCTTGAGTTTTTTAGAGAGCTTGAGCAAATCCCACAATTGCTTGGGGCCAAGATCGGCCAAAGAAAGAAAATGATCCACAGGCAACCTCCGTGCAAACAATCATTGAGTTTATCGGAAATAACATAGCCAACGTATCCCCACACCTGCACTTGCGCCAAGCGCAGCGCAGGTGCAAGTGTACGTTGGCGGACTGGCATGGGGATGCCCGTCCTGCTATTTCCGATAAGGTCTATTTGAGTAGAAATCAAACAGGGTACATGTAGTATACCACAAAGAAGCGCGCCGGGGAATGACTGTTTTTCAAGTTGCGGGGCCCAAG
>JBGSMF010000077.1:0-19529 GCA_041740315.1 Thermoflexales bacterium | reverse complement strand
CTCAGCATCCTGAGCGTCCTTCGGCCTTGCTCAGGATAAGCGCCGCGCTCCTTCGACTGCGTTTCACTTCGCTCAGGATGCGCGGCGCGTAGCCTGCTCTGTCGGCAGACAGGTCGAAGGGTGCCGGCTGAGTAGTTACCTCTATTTCCATATCTTTACCATACCTTCATCACAAACTCAACACAAATCCACCCTCCCTCCCGCAGCTAGGAGATTGTCGGAGAGGGCCGTTCGTAGTGCGCGCTTTAGCGCGCTGAAGCGCGCACTACGAGCCTACCAGCCCGCTCTCCGACAGCCTGCTAGGAGGAGAAAAAATGTCTTGTTAATTGCCCCCAATAGGCAACCGCACATGGAACTGGCTGCCTGGGCAAACAAGCTCGTCTTGGCGCACACTCTCTACCCAGATTTTTCCCCCATGCGCTTCCACGATGCCCCTGGCAATTGCCAGTCCCAGCCCTGGCCCGCCGCCTTTGAACTTGGTCTTGCCGCTGGAATGGAGCAATACCTGACCGGTCTGGTAAAACTTTTCAAAGATCAATTCGTGGTGCGCCGGGTCAATACCAATGCCCGTATCGCTGACCACTATCTCAATCCAGTCCATGTCGGGTTGATGCGCGCTGATGGTGACACCCCCGCCGACGGGCGTGTATTTGATGGCATTGACAATCAGGTGATAGAACACTGTGTAAAGAGCGTCGCTGTCGCCCTCAATAGGTGGCAAGCTCTCCACGTCTTGCACGCTCAGCATCTGATGGCGCTCTGCTGCCAAGGGCGCGAACTCGTCTTGCAGGCTATTGATTAACCTGCCCAGATCGAATGTTTTGCAGCACAATTGCAAATTGCGGCTGTCTATCTTGATCACATCCAGCATGCTGTTGACCACTTGGTGCAGCCGGGTGATGCCCGCGTAAATCCCCATCAACATTTGGGAATGGTTTTGATTGGCCTGAATCGCCGGATCAGACCGCAGCATTTGCGTATAGCCGCTCATCACCGTCAACGGCGTGCGCAGTTCGTGTGAGGCTACACCAATGAAATCCGACTTGGTTCGGTCGAGCCGTTCCAATTTGGCACAAGCGGCCTGCAACGCCTCGGTGCGTTCTTGTACCTTGCTTTCCAGTTCCTGGTTGAAACGTTTTATTTCTGCGTACAGGCGGGCATTTTGCAGCGCAATGGCGGCCTGCCCGGCAAAGGTTTGGGCCAGCGCCAGTTCGTCCTGGCTGTAATCATCTGCTGCCAGCCGCGTCAGCGACAACATACCGATGACATAGCCAGAGTGAATCAGTGGAAGGCCGGCCCAGGCGCGAGCCGCCGCCAGGCCATCCATGTAACGCCAATCGGGCTGCTGCGAAACATCTGGGATGGAAATGGGTTGCTGGGTGTAACACATCTCTTGATAAATATCGCTTTCCAAAATGTCTACCCGCATCTGGCGGATATCTGCTTGGGGCGGAAAACCGCGCGCGGCGATAAATTCCAGCACTGGGCCATTTTGCAACATGATGCCGGCCCGGTCATAAGGGATAATCTCGGCCATGTGGTGCAGGATCATGTCCAACACCTCTTGGAGTTCCAGCGTGCTGGACAGGGCGCGCCCGATTTCGATTTGCTGGCGAACCAGGCTATTGGCATTGGCCAGCAAGCGCGACTGCGCCAGCAGGAGCACGTGCAGGTCGAGTAGCTTGAGCGCGCCGCCGTCGAACTGCGCAATGACGGGTTCGTACAACTGCTCAAAGGGGCGGTCGAGCGCGCTTTGCACCGCATCGTCAATACGGGTTTGAGCAGGCAAAAAAGTTGGGGCGATTGCCAGCTCTTTGCAAAGCGTCTGAATAGGGCGATTGAGAAAAACCTCCACGCCATAGGGGCGGCTCAACATCTCAAAGCATTTGTGCCGCGAGGCCATGCCGATGCACACGTGACGGTCAAGCACCAGCACGCCCGGCAATTCGGGGCGGCGCTCGAGTTCTTTGACGACCGTCCGAGCCTTGACGTGCGGGCCGACATTGAAATCATAGCTGGCCAAGTCGCCTATGGTTGAAGGCAACCCGATGGGTGCGCCTGCCGCGGCAGGATTGAGCGTGGGGGGCAACTCTACGGGCGCGACGTTGTCAGGTAGATTCATAGGCCATCTCGTTTAGGCCGGTCGCCATGGTCAGCCGGGAGAGCTATCCGAAAGACGCTGCCGCGCCCCGGTTCGCTCTCAAGTGAAATGTGGCCGTTGTGGTCTTGCACAATCTCTTTGACCAACGCTAGTCCCAGACCCACACCGCCATAGCGTCGGCTCATGCTGCCGTCCACTTGATAAAAACGATCAAAAACGCGCTCTTGTTGTTCGAGCGGAATGCCAATGCCGGTATCGGCTACTTCCACCACCACGTTGCCATTGTCCGGCCACAGGCGCACCTTTATTGCGCCGCCGGCCGGCGTGAACTTGAGGGCGTTGCCGATCAAGTTGTCGCACGCGCGGCGCAGGTGGGCTGGGTCGCCCTTGATGTAAGGCAGGTCAGGCGCAATTTCTGCCGATAAAGATAGCATGGCTTTGTGAGCCATTATTTGAAAATCAGCAGAAAGCGCGGCGACCAACTCGGCCATATCAATTATCTCGTGTTTGGACAAACCCTCTTCGGCTTCCATCAGTATTGTCAGGTCATCTACCAGTTTTTTAAGCAAGCACGCCCGGCGGGCGATGATAGACACCGAATCTTGTTGTTGGGGCTGCAATTTGCCCAATTCGCCGTTATCCAACAACTCGGCATAGGCCAAGATGATGCCCACCGGCGTGCGCAGCTCGTGCGACACGTTTTGGACAAATTGATCCTTGACGCGGTCCAGTTCTTGCAAGCGAGCATAGGCATCTGTCAGCTCGCGCGTGCGCGCTTGCACCTTGTCTTCCAGGGTCTTGCGCAAGTTGCGCAGTTGCGTCACCATATAGTCAAAGGCGGCTGACAACTGCCCTATTTCATCTTCGCCCGACAGGCAGACAATCTCGATTTGTTGTTTCAAATCACCCCGCGCCACAGTCTGGGCGGCGGCGGCCAGGCGGTGGATGGGTTGAGTGATCGAGCGGGTGATGAACACGCTCAACCCAATCAGCAGCAATGTTGTGAGCAAGCCGCTTCCTACCATCACACCCAGGCCAGTCGTGGCAACCTGGGCGATATCGGCGTTGGATTGCGCCAGCACCAACTCGACCGGGGTATCGCCCAGGGTCAGCGGGACGCGCTGATAATAGCGCTGCCCGTTCCAGCCGTTGGGAGCATTAAAAGCAAGCTGGTCGCGCGTGCTAACGCCAAAGCCATATACGCTCAACCCCAGGTCAGTAGACAGGCTGTACCTGGAAACGATGCGGCGCAATTCTTCATCCAGGTCAAGCCCAGCAATGACAATGCCTTGCTTGTCCGGCATGTTGGCCTGCCCTAACAAGAGTAGCCGGCCCTCGCCTACCAGGGCAAGCGCCACACCGGTTTTGGTTTGCCCAATCAGCAGGGATTCGCGATAAAGGCTAGAGAGCACCAGGTTAGTGCGCGCCTGGCCATGCTGGTTGTAGATTTGAATCAGGTCCAGATCCAGGCGTTCGCGCACCACCACCGCGCGATTGTTGAGGATGCTCAGGCTGGCTTGAGTGTCTTGCTGCGCCGCCCCCAAAACACTGGGGTCGTTGGCCAACAACACCGCGGCATTGTTCACATCTTCTACCCGCGCCAGCAGCGCGGCGCGAACGCGCTCGGTGTTAGAGTTTACTTTTTGGCTGATGAGTTGATCTTGGGTGAGCCTGGTGCCCCACACAAAAGCCAGCGCGCTGACCAGCAGTGAAATCAGCATCAATCCGATGATGGGCAGGAGCAGTTTGACGCTGAGGGGGCAATGCCGCCAGCGATGATAGAGTGAAACGTAGATAGCGCGAAACATTCAAGCAATTCCACTGTTCAATGCGGCTTGGCGGGGACCCACCCGCTCGCCGCCACAATTTGCTGGCCTTCCTGGCTTGTGGCCCATTCGACAAATTTGAGCGCCAGGGGTTGGCTGAGCGGCCCGGTAAGCAGCAACAGCGGGCGCACCAGCGGGTAACTGTTATTGCGCACAGTCTCTTCGTCAGGCGCAACTCCATCTATGACGATCAGGTCTAGCCCAGGCTCAAGGTTGCCAAAGCCCACATAGCCGATAGCGTTGGGATCATCCAACACCATGGCCGCCACATCGCCGGCGGTGACGGCGATTTGCGCGCCTGGGGCCGCCGGATCTTGGCCTTTGAGCACAAGCTCATCAAAAGCGCCGCGTGTGCCCGAATTTTTGCCGCGCACCACCGCCACAATCTTGCGTTCTGGGCCGCCTACCTGGTTCCAGGCGGTGAGCTGGCCCAGATAGATACCACGCAGTTGATCGAGGGTCAGGTTCTTGACCGGGTTGGAGCTATGCGCAACAATGGCAATGACATCTACCGCAATCTGATGTTGCGTGATGCCCACAGCTTCTTGGAGCGAAAGCGAGCGGGATGCCATGCCAAGGTCTACTGTCCCGTCGTGAATGGCATCTATGCCTACCTGGGTGCCGCCAGCGGCAATCTCTAAAACAACATTGGGGTAGCGTTCTCTAAACGCGCGCGCCAGCGCATCGGCCAAAGGTTGGACAGTGGTGCTGCCGGCAAAGGTAAGCCGTCCTGAAATGCTAGTATCTGGAGTAGGAGGAACTGTGGTGGTAGATTGTCCACAAGCGGCAACAAAGAGAATGAGCAATAGCACAAAACCCAGTTTGCTTCTCATGGTTGACCATCCTTTCTGATTTTTCACCAATTATTATGGCGCATGAATGTTAAGGCAAGTTTAAGAGCTTGTTAAGACCATGTGAAGGATTTTGCCCTGGTTCTTAATCCAAGCTTAACTTGTCTTTAAAGTTGGTTTAACATTGGGGTGTTATGCTACAGGTGAGGTAAGCTTTGCGGGGAGGGGTGCGATGGTGGCCTTGGGAAAAAAATCAGCCAAGCCAGATGACGTTTACATGTGTCAAGCGCAAGCAGGTGTTAACTGCCAGGTTGCGCGCGCTCAGCCAAGCATGGCGACAAACGGCTTGTTCTTGGGCGCGCTGCAAGAGCGCATCCGGCAGCTCGAAAACGAAAACACCCAACTGCGGCTGCAAGTGCAGGTGCTGAGCGAGTTGCTGAGCGACGAATAGGGGGCGCGATGAACATTGTCACCGAGACAGGCGAGGCGCGTTGGGCGACCTTGCAAAACTACCGCTCAGCCGATCCGGAGCGCGGCAGTTTTTATGCCCTGCTGGCGGCGTTGGATGGCGGCTGGCGCATCGAGCCGCCAGTGTACGCTCGCCCGCGCTGGGGCAGCGAGAATGTGGGCAAGCAGATGTATCACTTTATCCTAAAGCGGGGGCCAGCCACCACGCTCCTGAGCGTAGACGATAGCGCGCGCTTGCGCGAATTTGTTGAGGAACAGCAGCTAACCGTCAATCGGCGGGGTTGAGATAAAGCCGGCCTGGTCTAATCTCTTAACATGTTCTTAACGTTCCTTTAAACAAGGCTTAATCAAACTAGGGTAGTATGCCTAGTGTGAAATAAAGGTAACTACTCAGCCACACCCTTCGACTGCGCAGCGCGCACCCTGAGCGGAGCGCAGCAAAGTCGAAGGGGCGCGCTGCTCCGCTCAGGATGCTGAGTAGTTACAAATAAAGAATAATTCAAAAGGAGAAGAAAAAGAATGTGTCGTAAAGTGGTTCTAATGAGTTTATTGGCCTTGACGCTGATTGTGAGCGCGTGCGGGTCGCCGGCGACGCCCGCGTCCACCACCGTCCCCATCGTCATCAAGGAAACGATAGTGGTGCAAGGCACGCCGCAGGTGGTTGAAAAGCTTGTCACCCCTACGCCCGATGCCAACGCGCCCAAGCCGCTGCCGGCGGGCTCAGTCGTCATCAACGGCGCTGGGGCCACCTTCCCCGATCCGGTCTATACCGAGTGGCGTTTTGCCTACCAGTACGTTGACCCTTCCGTCGTCATCAACTACCAGGGCATTGGTTCGGGCGGCGGCAAGAAAGGCATTGCCGACAAGACGATTGACTTTGCCGGCACCGATTCGCTGCTCAAGCAGGAAGAGTACGACGCCAATCCTACCCTGCAAATATTCCCCACGCTGGCGGGGGCGGTTGTGCCAATCTTTAACGCCGCGCCTGAAATTACCAAGGGGCTTGTGCTGGACGGCAAGATTCTGGCTGGTATTTACCTGGGCACGATTACAAAATGGAACGACCCGGCAATTGCCGCGCTGAACCCCAAGCAAAACCTGCCTGACAAGAACATTACGGCTGTTCATCGCTCGGATGGGTCTGGCACGACCGAAATCTTTACCAAATTCCTGGCCGCGGTGAGCGACGATTGGAAGAACGGCCCTGGGGCTGGGTCAGCCATCGAGTGGCCGGTGGACAAGGCCGGCAGCGGCATTGGCGGCAAGGGCAACCCCGGCGTGGCGGCCGGCGTGCAGAACACGCCCTACTCGATTGGCTATGTGGAACTGTCGTATGCGGTGGCTAACAAGATTGCGTTTGCCGATATGGTGAACAAGGCCGGCAAGACAGTCAAGGCTAATGCCGAGAGTTTGGCGTCTGCCATGGCCGATTACGGCGACAAGTTTGACGACAAGCTGGCGATTAGCTCAATCAGCAACGGCCCCGGCGAGAAATCGTGGCCGATTGCGGGCTATACCTACATGATCCTCTACAAAGACATGCCCGCTTACAAGGGCGACGATTGCGTCAAGGCGCAAAAGTTCCTCGAATTTGTGCACTGGGCGCTGACGGATGCGGGCGCGGCCAAGCGCGCTTCGGACCTGGGCTATGCCACACTGCCGCCGACCGTGCGCGACAAGGTGTTTGCCGCGCTGGCGACGGTGACCTGCGACGGCAAGCCGCTCAACTTTCCCAAGTAACAACTGATTTTCATCGCTGAGGCGCAGAGGGCAGCGTTAAAAGCCCTCTGCGCGCTTTGCGTCTCAAGTGTGCGAGGAAAGAGTCTCATGACGCATCTCCCAAAGATCAAGACAAAACCGAGCCGGTTGGGCCAGGCGCTCCAGCACGGCGACATTCCGTGGAACGTCATCATCATCGCTGTGGCCTTGCTGGTGCTGGCGGTGATGCTGGCAATCGGCTGGTCAGTGTGGCGCGAGTCGGCTGCCTCGCGCGCCGAGTTTGGCGTTGGCTTTATCTCGCCCAAGGCCCAATCTAGCTGGGATCCTGTCAACGATCATTTTGAGGCCTGGCCCATCATCCTGGGCACGCTGTCTACGGCGCTGGTGGCTATCTTTATTGCCACGCCCATCAGCCTGTTCATTGCCATCTTTTTGGCCGAACTGTGCCCGGCCTGGCTGCGCATGCCGCTCAACTTTATGGTCGAGATGTTGGCGGCCATCCCCAGCGTGGTGTATGGCCTGTGGGGAATTTTCGTGTTCCTGCCCATTGTCGTCAAGCCGGTGGGCGAATTTCTGGGGAGCAGCCTGGGATTTATTCCACTGTTTTCCGGCAACATTCCCGCGTCGGGCATCAGCCGCTTGGGAGCGGGGCTGATCCTCACCATCATGATTATCCCCACCATCGCCGCCGTCACACGCGACGTGTTCCTGGCGATTCCGCGCTCGCAGCGTGAAGCGGCGTTGGCGCTCGGCTCGACCTATTGGGAAATGATCTGGCAGGTGCTGCTGCCCTATGGCCTATCGGGCATTTTGGGCGCCGTCATTCTTGGGCTGGGGCGCGCGCTGGGCGAGACGATGGCAGTGACGATGGTGATTGGCAACAATACAGTTGAATCAAGCGGCTCGCTGCTCAAGCCCGGCGCGACGATGGCAAGCGTGATCGCCAACGAGTTTGCCGAGGCCGTGACCAAACTGCACACCAGCGCGTTGATTGAATTGGGGCTGGTGCTGTTTGTGATGACGCTGCTGCTCAATTTGGTGGCGCGGTTCCTGGTGTGGCAGGTGGCCCGCCAGGCGCCCACAGAAGGGCGAGCGTGAGTTGGATGCGGATCAGCACAGATTAGACAGATTCGCACGGATAGCATTGAAATATAAATCAGTGGAAATCTGTGCCCCAAAATAACAAGGGAATAATATGGCTATAGCAAAAAACTATATCCGGCCAGAGGCGCGGCATCTCCGCCGGCGCATTACTAATATCCTCATGCTGTCTGTCACCGGGCTGTTCACGCTGCTGGCACTGGCGCCGCTGGTGTGGATAATTGTCTACGTGCTCCGCGCGGGCGGCCAATACGTCACTCTCGATTTATTCACCAAGCTCCCGGCCGGGCTAGGGCAAACGGGCGGCGGCGTGGTGAATGCCATCCAGAGCACACTCGTGGTGACCTTGGTGGCAATGTTGCTCTCGGTGCCGGTGGGCGTGCTGGCAGCCTTTTATGTCTCGCGGCACGCCAACACGCCGTTGGGCATTGCGGTGCGCTTTGGCACCGACGTGCTGTCGGGTGTGCCCTCGATTGTGGTGGGCTTGTTTGGTTACGCCCTCATCGTCAAGCCGCAGGGGCATTACTCGGCGCTGGCGGGCGGCATAGCGATTTCGATCATCATGCTGCCGACGATTATTCGCACCACCGAAGAGATGCTCAAGCTGGTGCCCAACACGCTGCGCGAAGGCAGCCTGGCGCTGGGCGCGCCGGAATGGAAGACCTCGCTCAGCGTCATGCTGCCGGCCGCCATCAGCGGAGTAGTGACAGGCGTGATGCTGGCGATTGCGCGCGGCGTAGGCGAGACGGCCCCCTTGCTATTTACGGTGCTGGGCAACGACCGTTACGAGATTGGGCAGATTGTGGGCGGCGGGCTGCAAGGCGGGCAATCGCTGGGACAAATCGCGCAGCGCCTGTTGGGTCAGCCGGTGGATGGATTGACATTGACCATGTGGAAATATGCCCAGCAGCCTTTTCCAGAGCGAGTGCAGCAAGCCTGGGCGGTGGCGCTGGTGCTGATGCTGTTTGTGCTGGGCATCAATATCGTGGCGCGGCTGATCGTGGTCTGGCGGCAAAAACAGTTAGGTGGATAGAGATGTTAGATAGAGATGTGAGATAGAGATAGGTGTTCTCTATCTCTAGTCTCTATCTCATCTCTATCTGGAGGAACAAATGCAAAACAGTCTTACTCTTCCAATTCTCAACGCGGCTTCAATCACGGCCCAGGCAACTGAGGCAACGGCAGTTCGCAATGGGCAACCCAAAATCACCATCGAGGCGCTGTCGGTGTACTATCGCGCCTTTCGCGCTGTGGCCGAGGTGAGTATGCCGATCTACGCCAACATGATTACGGCCATCATCGGGCCATCGGGCTGCGGCAAGTCTACACTTTTGCGCTCGCTCAACCGGATGAACGACCTCACGCCCGGCGCGCGGGTGGAAGGCAAGATCACGCTGGATGGCTCGCAGGATATTTATGCCAAAGGCGTGGACGTGGTAGACATGCGGCGGCGCATCGGCATGGTGTTTCAACGCCCCAACCCATTTCCCAAGAGCATCTATGACAACGTAGCCTACGGCCCGCGCTTGTACGGCATAATGCGCAAGTCGGAGCTGGAGGCCATCGTCGAAAGCAGCTTGCGCAAGGCCGCGCTGTGGGATGAAGTCCATGACAAGCTTAGGCAGTCAGCGTTGGCGCTATCGGGCGGGCAACAGCAGCGGCTGTGCATCGCCCGCGCGTTGGCCGTGGAGCCGGAAGTGATTTTGATGGACGAGCCGGCCTCGGCGCTTGACCCGGTGTCTACGCTCAAAATCGAGGAACTGATGCGCGAACTGCGAGAAAACTATACTATCGTCATTGTGACGCACAACATGCAGCAGGCCGCGCGAGTGAGCGATTACACCGCCATGATGATGATGCGTCCTGACCGCGCCGGCGAGATGATCGAGTTTGACGTGACAACCAAAATTTTCACCCGCCCCACCGACAAGCGCACCGAAGATTACGTTACAGGAAGATTCGGATAAAATTTGCGCCGCAGAGACGCCGAGGCCGCCGAGATATGGAAAATTCTCTGCGCTCTCTGCGTCTCTGTGGTGAGTAAGGAAAGAGAATGAGCACATTACACATTCGCAGCGCATTGGAGCGCGATTTGGATCAAGTGAAGCAGGACATCTTGCGCCTGGGCAGCATGGTCGAGCAAGCCCTCGCGCGCAGCATCAAGGCGCTTGGAGAGCGCGACGCCAGCCTGGCCCAGCAAATCATTAGCGACGACTCGCAAATCAACGCAATGCGTTACAAAATCGAAGAAGCGTGCCTGGAAACGATTGCCACGCAGCAGCCGGCCGCCGGCGATTTGCGCACGCTGATCGCTGCCATGCATGTGGCCGGGGAATTGGAGCGCATCGGCGACCACGCCGAGGGCATTGCCAACCTGACCCTGCGCATGGTTGACCGGCCCTTGCTCAAGCCGCTGGTAGACATCCCGCGCATGGCCGAGATTTGCCAGGAGATGATTAGCACCAGCTTGACCGCCTATGTCAATCACGATGCCAACTTGGCCAAAGCAGTCATCGCCCGTGACGACGAGGTAGATGCACTCTATCAACAAACCTTTCGTGAACTGGTCACCTATATGATTGAGGACCCCAAGAACATTAGCCGCGCCACCTTTTTGTTGTGGGTTACACATAACCTGGAGCGCACCGGCGACCGGGTGACCAACGTTTGCGAGCGGGTGGTGTTTATGACCACCGGGCAACTGGGAGAGATGAAATGACGACCAAAATGGTGGACAAAACCAAGGTCTTGTTCTTGTGCACCGGCAACTCGGCCCGCAGCCAGATGGCCGAAGCGTTTCTGCGCAAGCATGGCGGCGAGCAGTTTGAAGCCTATAGCGCCGGGCTAGAGCCGTCTGTGTTGAACCCCTACACCGTGATGGTGATGGAAGAAGCCGGCGTGGATATGAGCGAGCACTATTCCAAGAGCGTCCGCGAATATATGGGCAAGCTGCACTTTGGCTACCTGGTCACAGTTTGCTCAAACGCCGAAGAAAAATGCCCCACCACTTTTCCGGGCGTTGGGCAGCGGCTGCATTGGGCCTTTGACGACCCGGCCGCGGCGCAAGGAACAAGAGAAGAAAAACTGGCAAAATTCCGCCAGGCGCGCGACCAGATCGAAAGCCGCATCAAGGCGTGGCTGGCAGAGCAAGGCATGAAAGTGTGAAGACAAAATTCGTTGGAACGCTATTCGTTGGAGCAGGGCTGCTCTTTTTTGTCTTTTTCAGCCGAGTGTCAACCCTGAACTGC
Organism: Thermoflexales bacterium; assembly: GCA_041740315.1. Lineage (GTDB taxonomy): Bacteria > Chloroflexota > Anaerolineae > Fen-1058 > Fen-1058 > JBGSMF01. The sequence goes on along the minus strand of JBGSMF010000077.1, from coordinate 8,275 downwards.
GCACATGCTGAAATGGTCCAGTTTAATTGCAGCGTTCAGATCAGTTGGATGGGACTGGCGCCGCTGGGCCAGCCGCAGCCTATTCACGATGTACAAGAAGCCTGGGTAGATTCCCAGCGCCGCGCCATCAGCGATAGTTACAATTGTTTTTACGACGTCAGGCTCAAAACAGAAGAAAAGATTGTTTCGCTCTCGTCTGATTTTTTCAATGCCACAACGGCGGACAAGACAGCGAGCGACATTAATCATTTCATTGCTGGCGACGAAAAGATCCCCCTGGTTATCACAAACATCGAATGGACAATGCCGCTCTGGGGGATGATTTTTTGCCAAAAGCGTGAAAGCGAGGCCGCAAGATGCATATCTTGGTTACGAACGACGACGGCGTGACCGCGCCAGGACTGTTGGCATTGGCGCAGGCCATGCGAGAATTGGGGAGTGTGAGCATTCTGGCGCCTGACCACAACTGGTCGGCTTCGGGGCACGTCAAGACGTTGGATCGTCCCTTGCGGATAAAAGAGGTGTTACTGGCCGATGGCTCGCCTGCGCTCACCAGCGATGGCGCACCTTCAGATTGCGTCTCACTGGCTTTATTGGGCTACCTGGCTGAAAAGGTTGACCTGGCGGTTTCGGGCATCAACCCGAATGCCAATGTCGGCCACGACGTAACGTATTCGGGCACAGTGACTGCATCAATGGAGGCTGTTATTGGCGGTGTGCCGGGCGTGGCCATCTCGCTCGACTCGCCCGAAAATCACCTGGGCGCAATAGATTACGGCCCGGCGGCGTGTGTGGCCCGCCAGGTGGTGCAAGCCGTCATTGAAAATGGCTTGCCTCACGACGTGCTGTTGAATGTCAACGTGCCGTATTTGCCCAATGACCAGATCAAAGGCTACCGCATCACGCGCCAGGGCTTGCGCGTCTATCGCGGCCGGCTTGACCGCAGGCAAGACCCGCGCAACAAGCCGTACTATTGGATTGGCGGCGATGCGCCCATTGGCATCCCCGAAAAAGGCACCGACGTGGGCGCGCTGGAAGAAGGTTATGTTTCCATCACACCCTTACAGCTTGATATGACGGCGTATAATATCCTTACCAGCCTGGGCACGTGGGGGCTGGCGGTAGAACACAGTTAACTCGCTCATTGAGCAGGTTTTATGAACCAGATGTTTATTCGTCTGTCTACTCGCGTCAGCTACACTTTTGCCGTTGCTGTCTTTTCAGTGCTGGGTGGGCAGGTTTCAGCCGCCTTGGGTTTTTTGTTCATTCTACTTATTACGCCTCTTCCTCCTGAGCGGCTCTGGCTTCAGTTGGCGGCTATTATCTTTGGGGTACTGGCTGCAACGCTGATTCATTACGCGCTTTTCGGCTTGCCGCGCCTATGGGGCCGGCGCTGGGAACTGGTGGGGCTACGTTGCCTGAATGATTGGATCCACGACGGCAACATTCAACCAGATATCCCCACGCCCGAATTGACCCAAGTGAGCCGCGCATTAGAGAGTTTGCGCCTTGTCAATCCCCGCCTGGCAGGCGTGCTCAGCAGCATGGTTGTGTTGATTGCTCTTATCCTAGAGTTGACCGGCGGGACGCTGACCAGCATGGCACGTTTCTTGCTGGGCGGCGCGATAGCAGTTGCGCTCTATATTGTCTTTATCACCAGCGTGACCGAGCTGACCATCCGGCCAGCGCTGAGCCAGGCGCGCCGCATGCTGGCCTTGCGCAATGCCTGGCAAGGGCCATGGCATCAAACTGCGCTGCGCACCAAGCTGCGGCTCTTTGTGGGCCTGATTGCCATCAACTTGATCATGGTCTTTTCGCTCTTTGTGCTGCGGCCTGGCGTGACGCAGTTGCCCGGCATGGTTTTACTGTTCTCCGGCTTTATGCTGGGGCTAGACGCTTTTATGTCCACTCTCTTGCTCAGTGCAATCTTGCGCCCCTTGCAAGAGATTGAAGAGGCGGCCACTCACCTAATCACTACCCAAAGCGCAGAATTGTTTTCTGGCAGCACCGACCGCGAGTTTATTTCTTTTGCGCAGCATTTTTATGCTGCTTCCCGGCAAATTGTTGAATACCAGGCGCAACTGCGCAACCTGACCCTGACGCTAGAGCGACGCGTAGCCGAGCGAACGGCTGAATTGGAAGCGCAGAAAAAAGCTCTGAGCGAGTCGCAGCAACAAGTTGAGACTGCTTTGCGCGAAACAGCCGGCCTGTTTGAAGCTGTTCGAAACATTTTGGGTGCTACCCAGTTTGAGGATATTTGTAGCAACTTGCTCAATCACCTCAAAGAGCTGGTCCAGGCCGATCGGGCTGCCTTGTACCTGGTGGATCACGAGCGCGAGCAGGTTGCGTTTAGCATGATTCAGGGCCACCACCACACCGAAAGCGAAGAGAAATTGGCAACCTACGCAGAGCTAAAACGAGGCATTAGCGGCCAGGTGTTCGCAACAGGCCATCCCATTTTGTCTGTATGCGCAGATGATGGGATAGAACCGGAAGAAACACGGGACATCCGCAAGCAGAGAAATGTTGGATCGCTCATCGTCGTGCCGCTTATTTCAAAGCGGGGCGGCGCCTTGTCAGTAACATTTGCTTCCCAATCTCCCAACGTCATCGGTACCGTTACCGTCGCTAATTGGATTGGTCAACGAGTCTTTACTCAACACGATGTTGACTTGTTAATGTCCTTGGTCGCCCAGGCCGCGACGGCGATTGACAATGTGCGCTTGATGGAGATGGAGCGTCAGCGCATCGAAACCGAGTTGGATATGGCGCGGCGGCTTCAGACCAGCTTGCTGCCGCTGGCCGCGCCCCATCTGACCGGCCTGGAGATAGTTGGCTTTTCACAGCCGGCGCGCCAGGTGGGCGGCGATTTTTACAACTATTTTGTGTTTGACGCCGATCATCTGGGATTGGTGATCGGCGACGTGTCTGGCAAAGGCATGCAGGCGGCCTTGATGATGGCATTGGCGGTTGGCCTGTTGACGAACAAGGTACAGCGTCAAACTGAGCCATGTGATTTGCTAAAAAACTTGAATGCCGAACTGCATCCACACACCTTGCGCAGCAAATTAAACACGGCCCTCAGCTATGCGATTCTTGTGCAGCGGGAAGCGCGGTGGGAATTGTGCGTCGCTAACGCGGGCATGGTTGCGCCGCTGGTGCAGCGAGCCGATGGTCATGTGGAATGGTTGGATGTGGGTGGGCTGCCGCTGGGTATCATGCCAGTCGCAACGCACGCTGAGGCGTGTCAGACGCTATTGCCAGGCGATGCGTTGGTGTTGAGCAGTGATGGCATTGTAGAGGCGATGAACGCTGCTGGCGAATTGTATGGCTTTGAGTGCCTGACCACACGCTTGGCTGCTGCTCCAATTGGAGCCAGGGCGCTAGACCTGCAAGAGTGGATATTGGCGGATGTGCGCGCCTTTGTGGGCGGCGCTGAGCCAAGCGATGATTTGACGCTGGTTGTTGTCTTGATTGTCCCTATTTGAGCCTTTAAGAGTTTTCAGAAAGGTCTGCGGAGATGTTGCGTCCCATTCCCCGCGTTATCTTGGATGATTTGCAATTGCGCTACACGGTAGAATGGGATACCATGTGGGGCATCTTTTCTTATATTCGCGTCAGAAAAAGGAAATAATCCATCGTGGACAAGCTTTCTGGGGGTGTATGCTCTGCTGGCCTTTCGATGGCGTCTTTTACGTAGGGATAGGCTATGAAAATTATCGCTCTGGTAAGCAGCCAACGCAAAAAAGGCAACACGGTTCGCATTGTGCAAATGATTGAGGCGCATATGAGGACGATAGCGGCGCGCCAGCGCATATCGCTCGAATTTGAAACGCTTTACCTGGGCGATATGGAGGTGCAGTTTTGCCGGGGTTGTCGAAGCTGCTTTGACCGCGGCGAAGACAAATGCCCCTTGAAAGATGACCTGCCAGCCATCCGCGCCAAAATGGACGCCGCAGATGGCCTTATCCTTGCCAGTCCGGTCTATGTGGACGATGTGAACGGCATTGCCAAGAATTGGATGGATCGCCTGGCCTACGTCTGCCACCGCCCAGCGTTTGGCGGCAAGTGCGCGTATCCGCTCGCCACGGTGGGCGGCAGCTCAACCACCCACGCCCTGCGCACGATGAACGCGGCTTTGCTCACGTGGGGCTATCACCTGGCAGGGCAGGCCGGCTACAAAATGGGTGCATTGATGGAACATGCTGAACTGGAAAGCCGCTATCAAAAAGAAACAGCCCAGGTCGCCCGGCAATTGTTCCGCGCTGTTTCCGAGCAGCACGCTCGGCGGCCTTCTTTTGTGTCTCTGGTTGCGTTCAAAATTCAGCAGATGGCTTGGCAACGTGAACCGTCGGGTTCTTATGATTACGACTATTGGCAAAAGCAAGGCTGGTTAGCCGCCGGGCAGACCTTTTACGTGGCGCATCGCGCCCATCCCGTCAAGGTGGCGTTGGCGCGGTTGGCAGGCGCGGCGCTGACACTCTTTATGCTTGGACAGAAGGAGGGACAATGAATTCCAATAAACGCGAGTTGAAAAGTTGGCAGTATTTTTTATTGGGCGTGCTGGTGACGCTGTTGTTGGTAGGCAGCCTGACCGCATGTTACCAGGGCCGCAAGATTTCGCGCTGGACGGGACAGGCGGTTCACATCAATCTGCCCGAAGACGTGCGCAGCTATGACCAAATCGTCAGCATCTCGTTCCACAAAAACGCCGACGGCGAGACGTTCAAGGACGTCACTTTTATCGGGACAGACGGCAAGCTTCATTCGCAAGAGTTTAACGATTGGGGCATTTTGCAGGGCAAAATCGTCTGGGAACTCCAGGAGCAATGAACACAGCTCATCGTCATTAAGTTGAAGCCGTCGGCGATTTCAACCGACTCAGCCGGTTCATCATTGGCCATTATCATCATTGTAGTTTGACGGGGGCTTTTGTCAAGAATCGCTGCTAGCTTGGTTGATTTAGAGTTGCCCGCTCTTCCCGTGTGGAGTAGCAGTGTAACGTATATGTTGAATCGCTGCCCTTTGGCGCTGTGTTTATCTTTCCCGCAAGTCCTTGGCCAGCACCTCGGCGATCTTTTTGGCGGTGCGCTTGAGCGCCAGCAGTGTGATGCCCATCTTGACATTCTTGTTCACCAGTACCGCCAGCGCCGCTTCGTTGCCGGCGGGCACCACCACCAACGCGCCGTCGTCGCCTTCGATGAGCAGGCGGTCTATATCGCCGCGCGCCAATCGCTGCAGCACCTTTTCACTAATCGCCACCAGCGTGGCGGCCATGGCGGCCACTTGGGGGCTATCGGTTGGATTGCCGTCAACGGCATCGTGCTCCTCACCAGGGGGAAAGGCCGCAATGACCAGGCCTTCAATGCTGACGACAACCGCGCCTTGAATGCCGCCCACTTGCTCTTGCAGCTTTTTCAGCTCGCGTTCGAGCAGGTCTACTCGATATATTTGAGGCATGCTACACTCCCATCAGCCCACCAGATCGGCAATGCGTGGAATGGAGCGGGCTACCAATTGCAAAATCAATCCCAGCTTGGCGTCTTTGTTCACCACCGCTGTCAGCGAAACGTGCGGGCCGAGTGGAAAGACCACAATCGTGCCCAGCTCGGCGTCAATGACCACCCGCCCCACATCGCCTTGCTCCAGCCGCTGGCTGGCCTTGCGCGACAGGTCGAACAGATTGGCCGCGATTGCGCCTACCTGCTCGGCGTCTTCCATCACCGAAGCCACCACCAGACCATTTTCGGTGGCCAGCAAAGCGCCACGAATCCCTTCGGCCTGTTCCATCAATTCTTCAAGCATCCGTTGCAAGCGCTCGGCGCGGCTTAGTTGTATGGCCATACTCCACTCCTCACCATTCTAGTTCTCACCTATTTTAGCCTGGATTCCAATTGCGCAATATAAGCATCCAATGCAGACCACTGGTCCCTGGGGGCCAGTTCGCGCGCTTTTCGCGCGTGGCTCAGGGCAGCTTTTAAATCTCCTGTTTGAGCAAACAATATTGCCAGGTTTTTGTGCGCGTTCCAATCGTCGGGCGTTATTTCAACCAAGGCTTGGCTGCAGGCAATGGCTTTATCCAGTTCTTTCTGCTCAGCGTAAATGTAGCAGAGCGGACTGCGCGCCTGGGGTAATTGGGGATTGATTTCCAGCGCTTTCGCATAAACCTTGGCGGCCTGGTCATAATCTCGCTGCTTTACGTAAATGTCGCCCAGTATCAAATAGGTAGATTCATACTCGGCGTCGAGCGAGAGCGAGTGTTCTAGCTTTTGGATGGCCGTTTCAGAATCATTTTTAAGGTACAGGTAAACGGTCGCCAGTTCATTCCACAAGATGGGATTGTTGGGACTAACCGCGAGCGCCTCTTGATAGTGGGCAATGGATTGGTCGGCATGCTTTTGTTTATCGTCATCAGACTCGCTCAAATCAACCCAGATGCGCTGCAGCCGCGCCAGGTTAGCGGCATGGTCAGCGTTGTATGGATTGAGCGTCTGGGCGCGTTGCAGTGTTTCCTGCGCCTGCGTCAAACCCTCATCACGGCGCGCGGCAGTTCCTTCTTGCCTGGCCTGCTCCAACTGCGCCCGGCCCAAAAAGAGGTAATAAAAATCTTGCCGGGGAGCCAGGCGGGTTGCCCGTTCATACATTTCAATCGCCTGCTCCCACGCCCCAGCCTGATCGTAGGGCGTTGCCTGCTTGTACACAACATCAGCCTGGATTGGGCGAATGGTCAAGTTCAAGATGAGCCAGCCAGTTCCAGCTACAATTGCGATATAAACCGGCAGCGCCGCAGCAAAGGTTACCAGATTACGCCAACTCCACGCCACCAGGCGCGCGCGGGGGCGCGGCAGCGCGGCAGCCACAGCCAGCAAGCCAAGCGCAACAAACCCCCATGCCAGCACAGGCCAGCTTTCCAATCGCGCAAGATAAGCTTCAACTTGTGAGGGATCCAACGTGGCCCGCATGACTGCTAACAGCCCCCGCAGCGTGAGCGCGGCGCCAACAAACACACCCAGGCTCAACCAGGCCAGCAACCCAGCTAACAGGGGATAAAGCCATCGCCAATAGCCGGGCGCAGCGCGAGGATCGCGCCAGCCGACTGCCAGGTTGGCAAGCGCGGCCGCCATCGCCACCCCAAGCCCAATCAACAGCCCACTGCCAAGGCCCAGGCCCTCTGTCCAATTGCGCGGCAAGCCTGCCACCCCCAAAGCTACAATAGCGATGGCAGGCAAAAGAAAGATAGCCACTCCCGAAACCATAGACTGACCCGCAAGATATTGCGCTGGCTCCTTTTGGCGATGGCAAGCCAGGGCAGCCAATACCCCCACCCCCACCCAAAAGAGCAACTGGGTAGAGACGATGGGAACATCAAACTGGGCATCAACAAAATAAGCCAATCCGGCTGCCATCACGCCACCGGCAACAATCGCTTCTATAGCACCCTGCCCTGCCGAGATGTTTGCCAAGGCCGAAGCAAAGAACATTACCCACACAAGCATAAAGAGCGCCGCGCCTACCCAGCCCAGAGTCACCAACACATCAAGCAATTGGTTATGGGCGCGGTCGGGTGACGAAGTTCGTGATTCATAACGCCCCAGCTCTGGCTGATAGACCTGTGGATAGGCCAGATACATTGTCTCTGGCCCATAGCCCAGCCAGGGCCGCAATGCAGCCTGCCGGTCGGGCTGCCCTCCCATCGCCGGCCGGGTGAACGCCAGCTCGCGCGCGCCCTGCCAAATCAATTGCCTCACCATAGGCCGCTCGCTAGGACCGGTGACCACCGATTCGAGCTGCGCAATGGGGGTCAGGCTGCCAATCACCAATATGCCCAATAGGGTCAAAATGAAGAGGGCAGCCATTCCCAGTGGAACCCAACGCCACAAGGTCCTGCGAAGTGGCACTGCCACTAAAGACAAAACAAACACTATCAATCCGGCCAGCAGAGCCAGCCAAATCATTCGAGCGCCCGTGAGCGCCAGAGCGTACAACTGCAATAGCAAGATGAAAAGCCCGCCCAGCAAAAGCAAGCCATAACCGGCCGCGCGCAAAAAGGCAGGCGGAAAAGCTTGCAATTCTTTCCAAACAGCCGGGATCAGCGCAACCAGCCCGGCGATGGTCAGCGAGATAACCATAGCCAGATACGCCGAAAGGAAAATGGGGTTGCCCAATGTAGAGGCAACCACCGGCTGCTCGGTGCCCCACGGCAGCGGGTCGGCCCCGGCTGCCTGGATCACGGCGTAGGCGGTTATGGGGACACTGCCCAGCGCCGCCGCCGCCA
>JBGSMF010000076.1:0-15407 GCA_041740315.1 Thermoflexales bacterium | reverse complement strand
CTCAGCATCCTGAGCGTCCTTCGGCCTTGCTCAGGATAAGCGCCGCGCTCCTTCGACTGCGTTTCACTTCGCTCAGGATGCGCGGCGCGTAGCCTGCTCTGTCGGCAGACAGGTCGAAGGGTGCCGGCTGAGTAGTTACCTTTTAGCTTGATATGCTTAGCTTGGCTATGTGCAGGTAGGGTGTGCATACGTCGCCGCTCCAGAACGACTGATTGCCCAGCGCCAGCAGGTTGTTAAGCAGCTCGTACAGGTTGCCGGCCAGGGCTGCGCCTTTGATATAACCGGTGATTTGCCCATGCTGGATTCGATGGCCCAGCGCAATGCTGCGCGAAAAGGCGCCCCGCGAGGACAAATCTGAACTGGTGCCCATCAGTTGGTCTATCAGCAGCCCATCGTCGGTAGCGGCGATCATCTCTTGCAAACTAGCGTCTCCGCTGTTCAAGACGATGTTGGTAGAGTGCGGGCGCGGCGGCGCGAGCTGTTCGCGCCAGCCATTGCCGGTGCTGTGTGTATTGGCCTGGGCGGCTGTGCGCAGGTCGTAATAGAAATTTGTCACAATCCCGTTATGGATGAGGGGCGTGCGTTGGGTGGGAACTCCTTCGTGATCGGTCGTTCCACCGGCGGGCCGGTCGCGCAGCGTTCCATCATCTACCAGGGTCAGGCGCGGGTCAAACAACGGGTGATTTTGTTTGTTGGCCAGCAGGCTGTTGCTGCGGGCTCGCCCCCCAGAAAAAGCTACAATCAAAGGGGCCATTAACGTGGCGACTACCCTGGGAGATAGAATCACAGGGTAATATCCCGACTTGATGGTGGCGGGGCGGGTTGCCCATTCCAGGCTTTGCCTGATCTGTTCCGCAAAACGGCAGTGATCATTGTCTAGGCGTGAGGTTTTAAAAGTGTCAAAGATGACCAACGCTTCGCCTCTCAAGTGGCGCTCTACCCAGATATCAGCCACCAGGCGATTGGCGGTGGAAAAGACAACCCCGCCGAGGCTGTTTTGGATGGTTAGATACTCGCGGCTGCGCCGGATTTCCAGGTCTACAATTGGGCTTGGCTTGGCCTGACGAATGACGGCAATCATCTCTTGCCCCAACTCTTTCAGCCCGGCTTGAGTGAGGGCCGAAAGCTTGAGATCAAGGGGCAAGCTTTCAATTTGCGTGCTTGGAAATATAATGTTTGCCGGCCGGCCATGCTGGGCGGCGCGCTTGGCCCGGCCCATCAATGTTTTTGTGGCAGTATCGGTATCGGTTGTGCTGGCGTATCCCAGGCGGTCATTGACGATAACCCGCACTGCCCGGCCTTCGAATTCTTGCTGTTGCACCCAGCGCAAGCGGTTGGCCTTGAAGCCCAGGCGGGTGGTTTCTGTGGTGTGTTCCCAAAATTCGCTTGACGTACTAGGCGTAATCGAGAGGTTTTGTTCTGTTATCAAGCTACTTGCCTCCCACCAATACGTCTTGAATGCGAACATGGGGGCCACCATCACACACTGGCAAGCCCTCTTCGCCTTTGCTGCAATCGCCAGAACTATCATCCCAAGCGAAATCGCTGCCAATCCGGTCAATATTGGCCAGCGTTTCAAACACATTGCCGGTAAGGCTCACATTGCGCACCGGCTCGGCCAGTTCGCCCCCTCGGATCATGCGAGCATACTTGGCCATGAATGTAAAGTCGCCCAGGGTGGTTTCGCCGCCAATCCAATCGCAGGCATAAATGCCCAGCTTGATATCGCCAATCATCTCTGGCAGGCCGCCGCCGTCGCTGGGTTCGATGCAGGTATTAGTCATGCGAACCTGGGGGGGGTGCCGGTAGCTGGTAGCGCGCGCGTTGCCGGTGGGCTGCTCGTTCAAGGCGGCGGCGGTCTCTCGGCTGTGCAGCCGGCCCACCAGTTTGCCTGCCTTGATTAAATAGTTTTTCTGGGTTGGCACTCCCTCATCGTCATAGGACAGACTGCCGCGCAAGCCGGGCAAGCTGCCGTCATCCACAAGGTTGAGTTGAGAAAAGCCAAATTGCCACCCCAGGGGCATCATTTCTTGCGCCGATGGATTGGACATTATGAAATCGGCTTCGGACAGGTGCCCAAAAGCTTCGTGCGCGAAAAGGCCGGCCAGCCGGGGATCCAAAACGACCGGGTAGCGCCCACCTTGCACGGGTTCGGCTTTTACCATCAAGTCGGCCAATTGCAGAGTATCCTGCACCAGGTCGTTTCGATTTTGCACTTTTTCAAAACCAGAAGCCAGCGCCAGCGTTTTTTCTACTTGCCGCAGGTGTCCATCATCACAGGCAATTGCCAAAAAGCGCAGATCAATTGTTGGCCGTTCCTGGTAGATGCAAGCGCCTTCACTATTGGCATAATATACCTGGGTAAAACTGTCTTGATAATAGACAGTGGCAGAGCGAATGCAAGGCAGGCCGCTTTGCAACTGCGCGCTGTAATCGGCCAGCAGCGCGCGCTTTTCAGCCAGGCTGACTTGGCGAAAGTCACGCGCCAAGCGCGCCTTGATGTGGGCAGTCACCGGCCGAACGGGCGCTAGAAGCACGTGTTGCCCAATAGATGCCTGGGCTATTTCCCACGCCTGGAGCACGCGCTGTTTCAACTTGGTCAGGTTGGTAAAGGTTGTCACCCCCCAGCCTCCCCCAGGCAGCAGGGCGCGGACGATGCCGCCGTGATCGGCTCGTGTTTCAATGGTTTCTGGCTCGCCATTGCGAAAAACCATGTGCGTAATTTCGCGCTGTTCGACGCGAATATCGGCATACGGCGCAAGGTTGTGGCGCAGGGCCTTTACAATTCGTTCGCTCAAGCTAGAGGCCATAGGTTTCCAAAGAATGAAAAGCCGTGGGCGTCCGCCCACGGCCAAATGATGGTCTTAATTGAACAAGGTTTAGAGTTAGTGCGCCCTTTGCCAAGCCTACATGTATTTTAGCTCGCGCGCTTGTCGTTCCAATTCCTCGCGGAATTCGGGGGCGGCGATGTCAATCAGCGCGCGGGCCCGCTGGCGAATGGTCTTGCCGTACAGATCGACAATGCCAAACTCGGTCACCACGTAGCGCACGTGATTGCGGGTGGTCACCACGCCAGCGCCCTGCTTGAGCATGGACACGATTTTGCTGATCTTTTTGCCCTTGATCTCGGCTGTGCTGGGCAGGGCAATGATGGGCTTGCCGCCCTTGCTGCGGCTGGCTCCATAGATAAAGTCAATCTGGCCGCCAACGCCGCTGTATAGGCGCGGGCCAATGCTGTCGGCGCACACCTGGCCGGTCAGGTCAACCTCGATGGCGCTGTTGATGGCGACCATCTTGTCATTGCGGGCGATGTTGAACGGGTCGTTGATGTATTCGGTCGGGTGCAGCTCGACAATTGGATTGTCGTGCACAAAATCGTACAGGCGCTGCGTGCCCAGCATAAAGCCGGCCAGGATTTTGCCCGGGTGAAAGGTCTTTTTTTCGTTGTTGATGATGCCCTGGTTGACCAGGTCAATGATGCCATCGCTGAACAGCTCGGTATGGATGCCCAGGTCCTTTTTGTCGCCCAAGAAGGTGAGCACGGCATCGGGAATGCCGCCGATGCCCATTTGCATGGTGCTGCCATCTTCAATCATCGTCGCCACGAGGCAGCCGATGGTCTTTTCTAGCTCGGTAATGTCGCCCATCTTGAACTCGGGCAATTGGTAAGACACCGGCACGATGTGGGTCAGCTTGGAAACGTGAACAAAGCTATCGCCCAAGGTGCGCGGCATGCGGTCGTTCACTTCGGCAATGACGATCTTGGAAGATTCGGCGGCGGCTTTGGTCACGCCTACCTCCACGCCATACGAGCAAAAACCGTGCTCGTCGGGTGGGCTGACCTGGATGAGCGACACATCCAGCGGCAGGATCTTTTGGCGGAACAGGCCGGGGATTTCCGAAAGGAATATGGGCGTGAAATCTGCGCGCCCTTCATTTACCGCTTGCCGCACGTTGTGGCTGATGAACATTGTGTTGACACGGATATATTTTTCCATCCCCGGCGCGACATAGTCGGCGCTGCCCACCGTCAACACTTGGGCAATTTCAACATCGTGCAGTTGGGGCGCTTGGGCGACAAGGGCGGCCATAACCTTTTGGGGCACGCTGCAATTGCCGGTCAGGAACACGCGCATGCCAGACTGTATGATGGCTACAGCGTTTTCGGCGGTGGTTACCCGGCTTTGGTAAATTGACATCCAGCTCATAATCATCTCCTCGTCTTTCCAGGTTACAACTTTGTTTCAGCCAGGGCCTGGTTGACAAGCTTGCCATTGCGAGTATTAACACCGGCAGCCAGGACAGGGTTGTTTTGAATGGCCTTGTCTAGCCCCATCCGCACGATTTGTTGGATGAACGGCCATGCAGCATTATTGAGGGCGTGGGTGGCTGTGCGCCCAATCACACCCGTCATGTTGGGCACGCAGTAATGAATGATGCCCTCTTCGACATAGGTGGGGGTGCTGTGCAAGGTGGGCCGGCTGGTTTCTACGCAGCCGCCCTGGTCAATCGAAATGTCCATGATGAGAGAGCGCGAGCGCATCGAGCGCACCAACTCGCGGCTGACCAACACTGGCGCGCGCATGCCTGGAACCAACACCGCCCCAATCAAAACATCGGCAAATGAAACCACCTTGCGAATGTTGAAGGAATGTGAGACCATGGTCACCACCCGTCCCTGGAAGGTCTCGTCAACCTGCTGCAAGTGGAGCAGGTCGTGATCCAGCATATACACGCTGGCGCCCATGCCAACAAAGGCCCGCGCCGCATTGATGCCCAGCATGCCTGCGCCCAAAATAACCACTTCGGCTGGCGGCACGCCGGGGATGCCGGCCAACAAAATGCCCTTGCCGCCCCGATCGTTTTGCAATAGCTCTCCGGCTATTTGCGGCAACATGCGCCCAGCCAACTGGCTCATGGGGGTCAGGATGGGCAGGCTGCCATCTGGGTTTTCAACCGTCTCGTAGGCAATGGCAGTGATATTCTTGGATAGCAAGATTTCGACCTTGTCACGCTGTGCGCTGGCCAGGTGCAAAAAGCCCATCACAATTTGCCCTTCGCGCATCCAATCGAACTCTTCGACGGTGGGGCGCGCTACCTTGACTACCATATCGGCGCGTTGGTAGGCTTCTTCACCCGAGTAAACAGTGTGCCCCCCAGCCTTTTGGTAATCTTGGTCTGAAAAGCCCGCTCCCAGGCCCGCGCCCGTCTCGATGTAACAAGTGTGCCCTTCGGCGGTGAGCAGCTCGACACCGGCCGGTGTCAGCCCCACCCGATAGTCATCTTGGCGACGCTCATGCGGTATACCGATGTCCATAATCCCTCCCCAGAGTTAGAATAGAGTTTTGTCAAGCAGCAAAAGAGACTGGCTCAGATCCGCTGCGCCCGCCTCAAATGAGCCCCAAGGTGTTTGGGGTTATTTTTCTAGTTGGTCTTGGGCGATCTGAGCCCCTTTGTGCAGCGCGGTTTGGTTGAGGCCGGCCAGATGCTTGCGCTTCGCGGGCAGGTGAGCTTCTAGGGCCCGGGCTACTGCCTCCAGGCTCACGATATTGGCGGCTGACAACATTGCGCCCAGCAAGATAACATTGGCCATCTTGACGTTGCCCAACTCGGTAGCCGCGTCATTTGCCAGCACATCAACCACGGTGATGTCTGTGCGGGTGGCTGGCTTGGTAATAAGCGAGCGGTTGATGACCAGCACACCGCCTGGCTTGACCAATGCTTCGTATTTGTCCATCGAGGGGATGTTGAGCACGATGGCGACCGAGGGATTGCGAGTGATTGGCGCGCCAATCTCTTCATCCGAAACGATGACGGTGCAGTGGGCCGTGCCGCCGCGCATCTCTGGCCCATAGGATGGGATCCAGGTGACGTGCTTGCCTTCATCCATTGCGGCATAAGCCAGCAATTGCCCGGCAAATAGCGCTCCCTGCCCGCCAAAGCCCGAAAAGACAATTTCTTGTTGCATATTAGTCTCCTAGTTGCTAGTCGTTTAGTCGCCTAGTCATTAGTCGTCTAGTCGTTAGTCGCCTGGTCGCATAGTCGAGCTGGTCCTGCAGCTTTCGACAATTAGGCTATTAGGCCAACAGACTATTCGACTATCAGACTATTAACGGCTTGACGGCATCAATGACCTTGTAATCGCCCGTTGGATAGTAAGGCAGCATGTTTTCTTCCAGCCATTCAAGCGCATCTTGAGGGCTTACTCCCCAGTTGGTGGGGCAGGTAGACAGGATTTCTACCATCGAAAAGCCCAACCCGGCCTGCTGCACTTTGAAGGCGGTGAGGATGGCTTTTTTGGCTTTGCGGATATTGGCCGCGTCGTGCGTCGAGCGCCGGACGATATACGCCGAGCCAGGGGTATGGGCCAACAGCTCAGCCACGCGCAGCGGGTAGCCGGCGCGCTTGACATCGCGCCCGGTGGGTGAGGAAGAGGTCACCATGCCCTCTAATGTGGTCGGGGCCATCTGTCCGCCAGTCATGCCATAGATGGCATTGTTGACAAAGATGGTGGTGATCAGTTCGCCACGGGTGGCGGCGTGAATAATCTCGTTGGTGCCAATGGCGGCCAGGTCGCCATCGCCCTGGTAGGTAAAGACGATCCGGTCTGGCATGGCGCGCTTGACGCCGGTGGCCATGGCCGGGGCGCGCCCGTGGGCGGCTTGGGCAAAATCCAGGTTGAAATAGTAATAGGCAAAGACCGCGCACCCCACCGGCGCAATGCCGATCGTGTTTCCGCTCAGCCCAAGCTCATCTATCGCCTCGGCAATCAAGCGGTGAATGATGCCGTGGGTGCAGCCGGGGCAATAATGGGTAAAGGTTTCCGACATGCTGGGTGGGCGTTGGTAAACTATCTGCTCGACAACTTGCTGATTCATCGCTTTCTCCCTTTTCCACTCTACAGCTCTAAAATCAATATCTTTCAAATAAGCCTGGTCAGGGCAGGTTTGAAACCTGCCCCCACGGCGATGTTTTTATTTGAAAGGTGTTGGCCCTAAAATGCCATTAATGCGTCTCTTGTTTCGTGCAACGCTTTTAAAACATCTTCCGGCAAAGGAACAAAACCTCCCATGCGCCCGTAGAAATGCACCGGGCAGCGCCCTTCTACCCCCAAGCGCACATCTTCAACCATTTGGCCGGCGCTCATTTCCACCACCAAGATGCCCTTGACGCGCTCGGCCAATTCAGCCACGCGAGCATAAGGGTAGGGGAAGAGCGAGATGGGGCGCAACAAGCCGGCCTTGATGCCCTCGGCGCGCGCCTGCTTGACGGCTGTATAGGCCACGCGGCCCATAGTGCCAAAGCCCATCAGCAGGATTTCGGCGTCGTCGGTCATGTATTCTTTAAAGCGCACTTCGTTTTGGCGGATTTCATTCAGCTTGGCTTGCAAGCGCAGATTGAGTTCTTCCATACGCTCTGGATCGAGGTAAATGGAAGTGATGATGTTTTGTTGCCGTCCTGCGTTGCCGGTTAGGGCCCAGGCCGGCTTACTGGTGGCAAGGGGACGCATCGGGGGCATTTCTGCCGGCTCCATCATCTGGCCTAAAGCGCCATCGGCCACCACATAGGCCAGCGTGCGATATTTTTCTGCCAGGTCAAACGCCAGCACGGTCAGGTCAATCGTCTCTTGCACGGTGGCCGGCGCCAGCGCAATCGCCTTGAAATCGCCGTGCCCGCCAAACTTGACGAGCTGGTTGTAATCTCCTTGCGAGGGCATAATGTTGCCCAGACCGGGGCCTACCCGCATCACGTCTATCAATACTGCGGGCACTTCGGACCCGGCGATGTAACTAAGGCCCTCCTGCATCAGGCTGACGCCAGGGCTAGAGGAACTGGTCATGGTTCGCGTGCCTGTGCACGCAGCGCCATAGACCATGTTGATCGCGCCCAGTTCTGATTCGGCTTGCACAAAGGCCCGCCCCAGTTCTGGCATGCGGCGAGACATGTATTCCAACAGTTCGGTCTGTGGCGTGATTGGATAACCAAAATACGCCTCGCAGCCAGCGCGAACAGACGCTTCGGCCATTGCTTCGTTGCCCTTCCACAGCTCTTTAGCCATGTACTTTTGCTCCTACTCTTATTCTTTAACCTCGACGGGTGGTTTTTGGGTCTTGGTCACCTGGCGGTACACCGTAATGACGACATCCGGGCACATTAGCGCGCATAGCCCGCAACCGGTGCAGTTTCCTTCTGGGTCAACCAACTGCGCTGGGTGATAACCACGAATATTGAAATCTTCTGATGCCACAATGAGGTTTTTGGGACACACCATCATACATAACTCGCACCCCTTACACCGATCAGTTTCAATTTCTATTCTTCCCTTTGCCATTTCTCCATTACTCCTTGCGTTTTGCATTTGCTCCGGCTTGCCCAAGCAGAGGTGATGGGGGCCTCCTTTTGAGGATACACCCTGGCCTCTTGCCCCTCGTAGTGCCAGATGTCATTTCACAATGCGACAATGCTCATACTTTGGTCTTACTGCCCTTCGGGCATGTAAAGGAACACGTGAAGGAATTTGTGTACAAGGTTCTGAGCTAGAGTGTTCCTTTAGTTATACAAACATCACTAGTACACAAACTCGCGGATATCATAGGTAGATATTTTGGGTGGCGGGCCATCAAAGCGCAGCTCTGTCTGGATGGCCCGGCGCTGTTCGAGCATTTGCTGGGATGATAGAGGGTTGATGTCATTTTGTGCGGCGAGTGCGCCATAGGGTTGTTCTGGCTGCTCAACCAGCTCGGAAAAGTAGAGCAGGTCATTTGCGCCGAGTTTCATTTGATTGACAACCTCTATTGTATACCAAATGTGCTCTTTGGCAAATCGAGCGCCGCCTGCGCCAAGCAAGACAATCAGGCCCACATGCAGCCCGCCGGCTTGTATGGCGCGCACGGTGGCGATGGCATCGGCGGCGGTGCCGGGCTTGTTCAGAAATCTTAGCAGGGGGTCATATCCGCTTTCCAATCCAATGTAGATGCGCTTCAAGCCACGCTTGCCCAGCGCGGCATACTCTTGTGGCGATTTTTTAGCGCCTGAAAAACCATCTAGGAACGCATAATAATCATAACAGGGTAGGGCGGGCGAGCAGACGCTTTGCGCCACATTGAGCAATTCCACGAGCTGCTTTTGTGGCGCGACCAGCGCATTGGCATCGGCTAAAAAGACGCTTTTACGCATGGGCAGGGCAGGCCCCATATACTCCAACACGGCGGCGCTGTGCGCCTGGAATTCTGCGGGTGTCTTGATGTGAAAAGGGCGGTCACGATGAAAGGTGCAAAAGGTGCATGTGTTGAATGAACAGCCCACCGTCATTTGCAGCACAAGCGCCATGTATTGATCGGGAGGCAAAATGCCAACGGGCGCGCCATGCCTAGTGGGGCTGGGCAGGTAGATTGCATTAAAGCGTTGGGCGTCTTGAGCAGCCATTTGTGGGTCAAATGCAGCCGCGCGTGACAGCGCCTCTTGTAGTTGCGCCAATGCTGCCGGCGGGGCATCCCACTGGCCAGAACTGCCGCTAACCTGGCGCGCCAACTTGGAAATTCGGGCCAACAGAGCAGCCGCTTCGTCCTCGCCTAGCCAGCGGCGCGCGCGTTGCCCCCCGGCCCGGTGCTTGGCCATAATTCGGCCATTGTAGCCGCGCCGATACGTGACTCCGCCCATAAAGGCGCTCCACAATCGCCCGGCTCGGTCATAAGCCAGCACGGTTTGTTCATCAACGGCCAGGGTCAATGCCCCAGGCTGCAAATTGGCGGTGAGGCTACAACCGGCGGGAGATTTGCCGCGAATGACCATTGCCCTTGGTGGTGGGGGTCTTAGCTGTTCTGCCGGCGGGCCAGGGTGTGGATGGCTTTGATGAGACGTTCCGAATCAATATCTTTGAGCACGTAGCGCGACGCCCCCGCTTCAAAAGCGGCTTGTCTTTCGGCTTCGTCTATATAAGACGTGAGGATGATGACGCTGATGCTGCTTTCACACAAAGCGATTTGGCGGCAGGTATCAAGGCCAGAGCCATCGGCCATTTTGACTTCTAGCAGCGCCACGTGGGGTTTTTGCTCCAAGGCGATTTTGACGCCTTCTTGGCTAGACCCGGTGCTGCCGATAATGTCAATTTCGGGGTCTTTTCCAAGGCGCGCCTCTAGGGCCTGCCGGACGCTTTCGCGGTCATCAATGATGAGCAATTTGGTCTTGTGCACGGCAGTTTATATCCTTGGTGACATTACCTTGGAATAACTAGAATAAATCATTGAGAATCAGTATAGGAAAGCCAAGCCCTACTTGCCAGTGTCATTTGTCCCCAATCGCGCCTGACGTTTGTAATGCGGCTTTGTGAATAAGGTCACTAAAAGAAAACCATTTTGTAATCTCAAGGGGGCAAAGACTAGGCGCCAAAGCGCTCGGCCTGCTCGTGGACGGGCACGCTGACCGTGACCCGCGTGCCTTGGCCTGGCGCGCTGGTGACGGCGAGTTTGCCGCCTAGCGCGCGCGCCCGCGCCTCCATATTGCTCAGGCCGTGCCCTTCGTAGCGGGTGACCCGGCTCATATCGTAACCGCGTCCATTGTCTGCAATGGATAGATGCAAATAGGTGGTGTCGCGGTACAGTTTGACGGTGACGGCGCTGGCGCGCGCGTGTTTGGCGACGTTAGCCAGCGTTTCTTGAGCAATGTGGAACAAGCCGGAAGCCTGGGCGGGGGTCAGTCCCAGGTCGCCTTCTGGCTCGACCAGCATATCCACCTGGATCAGGGTGTTGGCATAAAAGGCGCGCGCCAGCTCGCACAAGCCGGTAGCCAGGTCTTTGCCTTGAAAACGCTGCGGGCGCAAATCGAGAATATAGTTGCGGATGTCTTTGATGACATCGTTAAGGTTGCCGATAGCCTGGGCCAGATGTTGCTTGGCTTGGAGCGTGTCTTCATCTAGCAGCAACTTGCCATATTCCAGCATCAGGCCAACCGCGTAAATGGATTGGATGATGCCATCGTGCAGGTCCATGCCAATCCGTTCGCGTTCTTCCAGCACGGCCAGGCGTTGCGTTTGCTGATACAAGCGCGCGTTTTCGATGGCGATGGCGGCGTGCGAGGCCAGCATGACAATCAGTTTCTCGTCTTGCGCATTAAATTCTTCCGCGCCGATTTTGTCGGTGAGGTACAGCGTGCCAAGCAGTTGATTTTTGGCGACGATGGGCACGCCCAGAAAGCTCGTCATCGGCGGGTGGTTCTCGCAGAAACCGATTGAGCGGGGATCATCCACAATCTTGGGCAGGCGAATGGGATGGTAGGTGCGCATCAATGCGCCTAGCAAGCCGCGCCCTTGAGGCAGGTGCCCAATGCGTCGAGCTTGTTCGGGCGTCATGCCAGAATACAGAAATTGTTCCAGGTTGCCCTGCCCATCTGGCACGCCCAGCGCCGCGTAGCGGGCGCTGGCTAAATCGCGCGCCAGGTTGACGACGCGCTGCAAGACCCGCTCTATTGACAGCTCGGCTGTAATAGCCAACGTGGCTTCGTTCAGCGCCTCTAGATGCGCTCGCAGTTCTTTTTCGGTTGTTTTGGCACGCCTCGCCTTGGCCATAGGTGCAATTATAGCATGGCGGTGTGCCTGCTGCAACTATTTCACTCCATTGCGGTCATGGGCGCTGGCGCGCGATGGAGGGCAGCCCAGCCCAAAAGCAGCAGGCCCATCAAGATGAGCATAACTGGCCCCAATAGCCTGAGCGGCCACCAGTTCAACACAAAGAGGCTGGTCAGGCCAATTAGCCCCAGGCTGGCAATGCCGCACAGAATGCAGCCTGCAATCAACAAGCCGCTGGAACGGGTTTTGAAGCTGATGATCAAGAACGACAGGCCAACTGACAGCGGTTCAACCGTCCACAAAACCGCCCAGGCCTGCCACAAACCGGTGATGGCGCAGAATTGCAGCACCAGTCCATTAAAGCCGATGATGATGGTGGGGACGAGCAGCCAGATGACGCGCATGTAAATAGCGGCCAACAAGAACCCCAGCGCCAAAGCCAGAACCTCGATCGGCCACAGCCATGTCCAGGCGTGCCACCAATCGGTGACACTGGTAAAGAGCAAAATGCCGCCCGTAGCCAGAGTAGGCAGGGCCGGAATGAACAACGCGCCCAAACCGCGTTTGCCACGCACAAATAGCGGCGGCAGCGCAAACAGCACACCACTAGCGATGACGGCCAGTGGCCAGAGCCGCCAAACGTTCCACCAGCCCAGGTCCAGCCCCAGGAAAGGGATGCCTAGTGAAAAGGGCAATAGCATTACACCCACCAAAAGCAAGGCGATGCCTGCAAAAAGCTGAAATTGACTTTTCATTTTGTCTCCTCTACTGCACGGTATAGGGATACCGTGCTACGATGAGCTTATCCCGCCATGTGAATGATGACCGTGTCCAGGATCATGGCAATCACAACCAGGTTCAAGATAATCATGATGATTCCAATCAGGCGACTGAGCCAACGCCGGCGATTGACGCGCTCACCCAGCCAGACAAACAGCAACAGCGGGCCCAAGACCAGCGCGGGTTCCAAAAGCCACATGAACCAATGCCGCCCCCAAGTATCGGTGATGCTAAAGTACGCCAAGATGGCCCCCGTGCCTGAAATGATGCTCACCGGGATCAACAAGCCAAACTCGGCAAAGAGCGTCATAATCACACTGAGCAAGACCCCCACCAGCATCACGGCCACCGGCCAGCCGCGCTCCATAATTTGCCAACGACCTGTAAGACCCGCCAGGCCGGTCATGGCCGACATTGTCAAGATTATCAAGATTACGGTGCTCAAGACAACTTTGCCAGCTGTAGCAGGTTTTACCGCCGGCTTTGCCGGTTCTGTCAGCCCAGGCTCGCTGTGGCTTTCCCGTCTAAGGCCAATAACCAGTTTCGCTGCCGATTTTGCCGGTTCTGGCGATGGGGCAACTTTTTCTTTTGCCAGGCGCTCGCTGATTGACGCATCAGTATCGTCGGCGGCCGCCATGCGCTGGGCATCGGCGATTTTTTCGCGGGCTGTGCCAGATAAAACTGCCACCGGTTCGGCAGGGGCTTCTTTGGTTGTGAACGAGAGTGGCAGCGAGATGCGCTCTGGCAGGCTGATATTGGCCTCTTGGGCTGCCTGGCGCAGCGCCTGGGCCATCTCTATGGCGGTCTGGTAGCGATCTTCCGGGCGCTTGGCCAGCGCTTTGAAAATGATCCGCTCGAATTGCTCTGGGATAGCCGGCGCGATCTGGCGCGGCAGCGGCAGCGGGTCGTTGAGGTGTTTCATCAAGATGGCCAGCGGCGTGTCAGCGTCGAAGGGCGTGTGGCCGGTGAGCATTTCGTACAGCACAATGCCCAGCGAGTAAATGTCGCTGCGGGCGTCGCTTTTGCCTTCTAGCCCCTGCTCTGGCGCAATATAGTTGAGCGTGCCCATCAGCGCGCCAGAGGCGGTATGCCGGGTGCCGCCGATGATCTGGGCAATGCCGAAATCGGTGATGACGGCCTGGCCGCGCCTGGTGAGCATGAGGTTGGCCGGCTTGATATCGCGGTGAATCATGCCCTCGCCGTGGGCGTGAGCCAGCCCGTCGAGCGCGTCTAGCATCACGCGCACCACTTCGCCCAGCGGCATCAGCTCGCCTCTAACGCGATAATCGTTCAGCCTCGCCTTGAGTGTGTCGCCTTCCAGCAGCTCCATGATCATATAATACACATCGTCTTGCGCGTCAAAGTCAAACACTTGGACGATGTTGGCATGGCGCAGCGCAGCCACAGCCTGGGCTTCGCGCCGAAAGCGGAGCAGGAATTCTTCTTCTTCGGCCAGGTCGCCGCGCAGCACTTTGATGGCCACGTAACGGTCGAGCTGGGGATGGTAGGCCTTGTAGACCTGGGCCATGCCGCCGCGCCCAAGCGCTTCTAGCACCCGATATTTGCCGAGGGTTTGTCCTTGTAATGGTGCAGGTAGCATAGAATTCTCCTTTTCGTAGGGTATGATACAACACTTGGCGCTGCGCAACCTATCAAGTAGCTAACAATGAGCTATAGGGTTTCGATAAGGAGGCGACCCGTTGCGTCGGAAATAAGCAGCCAACGCATGGAGATGCGTTGGCTGCCGGGTTATTCTTGGTGGAGTCATTCTGTTGGAGCGATAAGCTTGTAGCCTAACCCTCGCACGGTGATCAAGAGCTGCGGATCGGCGGGGTCGGGTTCCAAACGAGAGCGCAGCCGGCGCACCAGGTTTTCGATTTGATAGTCGTACACGCCTTCTCGGTATTCGGGCCAGACGGCTTGGCCGATTTCGTCTTTGGAGCAAACCTGGCCGCGGCGCTGATACACGTAATTGAGCAAGACAAATTCTTTGGGCGAAAGCTCAATGGCGCGCCGGTTTACTCGCACAATGCCGGCCGCCGCGTCAAGCTCCAGTTCTGGGAAGGGGGTGTCACAAAAGGTGGCCTCGGGGTCGTGAAAGATAAAGACGACGTCACCGATAGAGACCTGGTCGCCGTCGCGCAATTCAACCGGCGCCAGCACGCGCTCGCCGTTGAGAAAGGTGCCGTTGGTGCTGCCCAGATCCTCCAGCGTTACCCGCCGGCCCTGGCGCAGCACGCGGGCGTGCTCGCGCGAGACGCGCTTGCTGGTGACGACAATATCGCTTTCAAGCGCGCGGCCAATGGCGGCGCTTTCGCCGCTCAAAAGATGCTTTCGCTCGGTGGGGTCGGTGAAAAAGGGAGTTGCTGGCGTGCTTGGCATGCAAGGGTCTACCCACTTGGGTTATTTGACGGCGTCGCTGCGGCCGGAGGGATGCGCCGCTTGGCCAGGTCACGCAATTGGCTAAAACTGACGGGCTTGATGAGCACCTCATCGGCCTCTTTGCGGAGGGCGTCGGCCATGGTCATATCGGCCGTGGCAATGATGACGTGAGTATGCGCCAGGCGTTCGTCGGTGCGAATCTGGCGCAAAATGTCTGCCCCAGATACATTGGGCAAATGCAAATCTAGCACAACCAGCTGGGGGACGGCTGATGCTACCCGCATAAGAGCAGTCAATCCACCCAGGATAACTTCAACCTCATAGCCGGCCGCCCGTAGAGCTTCTGAATAGATATCGGCCAGGCTACCTTCGTCTTCGATGACTATGGCAAATGGTTTCTTGTCCATCAATCAACTCCTGTGTGAGTGGATCATGGCTGATCTCTTTTAATCAGCCAGGGGGTCAACGAATCGCTATCGCTATTGAATTATGTGCTTGTGTGAACACCCCCAAGTATACACTAATTTTGAGATTATGGGGCGGCCCAGCCAACTCGCCTGGTTTTGTAGCTTGCTCATCCTCCCGCAGGGTTGAATGTTTTGTTTCTTTGGGAGTTGCCGTGCTGAACCCCTCCCCCAGCCCCTCCCCGAAGCGGAGAGGGGAGCACATTCCCCTTCCCTCG
>JBGSMF010000075.1:0-14079 GCA_041740315.1 Thermoflexales bacterium | reverse complement strand
CCGACGATAGCATACGGGCCGACCAGCACTTCCCAACAACCTCGGTTACCGCATTTGCACGGCGGGCCATCAGGGATGAGCGTCATGTGGCCGATCTCGCCGGCAAAGCCGCCATCGCCGGCATACAAATTGCCGCCAATCATCAGGCCGCCGCCCAGGCCCACCCCCGCGCTCAGGTAGACAAAATTATCCACCTGCCTGGCTACACCCAGCATCCGTTCGCCCAAGGCGGCCATGTTGGCTTCGTTTTCCACAACCACCGGGACGCCAAAGCGGCTCTGCCACATGTCGTGCAGGGGAACGTTGCTCCACTCCAGGTTCGGGGCAAAAAGCAAGGTGCCGCTGGCGTGATCCACCAACCCCGGCACACCCAGGCCAATGCCGAACAAGCGGCACTTGCACGCCGCCGCCTGCTCAATCGCTTCCTGCACCATCCGTTCTGCCTGCCCCAGCACCTGGGTCTGGCTCAGCCCAGCGAGCGGCTCTCCCTCCTCGGTGTTCTCTACTCTGTGCTGCCAGACGACGTCGGCCTTCATATCTGCAAGCGCCACCGAGATGAAATCAACGCCGATCTCCACGCCAATCAGCCGGCCTGCATCGGGGTTCACGTCAATCAACACGCCCGGCCGGCCCGGGCGCTGCCGATCAGACACGCCGCTCTCCTTGACGAACCCCCACAACTGCAACTGCGCCAACAAGCTTCCGACGGTGCTTTTATTCAGGCCACTGATCTTGGTCAGGCGCGCGCGCGACATGGGCTCCCTGGCTTCCCACAGATAGTTCAGCGCGATTGCCAGGTTGCGCTCGCGAACCCAGACTTGATCACCTGTTCGGTAACGTTGTTTCACGGTCAATCCGCCAGCGCCTGGGTGTTCGTCGCCGAAACGTCTATACCCAGTAAAAAAGCCACCATATTCATCCTTTGTGAATTAGTTTTTCCAACCGCCAAACTAATTATATACAAATCCAACTTGGTGTCAAGTCATAGGTCGTCTTGCCATTGGCCTCGGCCAAGCCAAGGCCCATGTCATAGCCGCCGCCGGCCATCCGTGCCCATAGCCCTGACCGTATTGCGGCGCTGCGGACGGCTGTGGCCCTTGCGCAAAGGCCGTAGCCGTTATAACCAGTGTGGCGACTAGCGTCGTTACAGGGGTCAACGATGCCCCTAATGCATCCAATAACACCTATATCCGCTCAGAAGACACGCGGCTGGTTGTCGTCGCGCCGGGCGTGCTGGGCAACGACAGCGACCCCGATGGAGACGCGCTCAGCGCAGCCTTGTACAGCAACCCGGCGCATGGCGATTTGTCCTTCAGTGCGAATGGCTCCTTCATCTTTACGCCCACGGCCAACTTTAATGGCGCGGATAGCTTTATCTATGTAGCCAGCGATGGTGTCTTGACCGACACTGCTGTGGTGAATCTCAGGTTCAACCCGGTCAACGACGCGCCGCTGGCGGCTGGTGATGCCTACACCGCCACCGAAGATATCCCACTGGTCGAGCCTGCGCCGGGCGTACTGGGTAATGACGACGACGTTGACGGCGATTCGCTGACGGCAGTGGTTGATACCCCGCCGGCCAACGGCTCATTGGCCCTGGCGCTTGACGGCTCGTTCGTCTACACGCCCACGGCCAACTATAACGGCTCAGACAGCTTTAGCTACACGCTCAGTGATGGCAGCCTGACCGATATTGCCACAGTGACCCTCAGCATCAACCCGGTCAACGATGCGCCAGTGCTTGCGCCGATTGGCGGCAAAACGGTAGATGAATTGACCACGCTGGTATTCACGGCAACGGCGACAGATGGAGATGGCGACGGGTTGACCTACACGCTAGATGTTGGCTCAGTGGGCAGCCTTGATGCAGCAACTGGCCGCTTTGAGTGGATGCCGACTGAAGCACAAGGACCTGGTCAGTACTCTGCAACGCTGCGCGTGAGCGACGGCCAACTGGAGGGTATGGAAAGCATCACCCTCACCGTGAACGAAGTCAACACTGCGCCGGCGGCCTTTGAGGATAACTATATCGCAGATCAAGGTACTGTTTTGAACGTGCCTGTGCCAGGCGTGCTGGACAATGATAACGATACAGACTTGCCTGTTCAGTCTCTAACGGCGGGGCTGCACACCGCTCCGGTCCATGGTAGCCTGATGCTAGCTGCGGACGGCTCGTTTGTCTATACACCTACCCTCAACTTTTTCGGGCTGGATAGCTTTGCCTACGTCGCCAGCGATGGCACGTTGACGGACACAGCCACGGTGATGATCACTGTTAACCAGGTCTCAACCTACACTTTGACGTATCACGTGGTAGGCAGCGGCACGGTTGTGCTCGATCCTGCCGGCGGCGTGTACAATGCCGGCAGCGTGGTCACACTAACAGCAGTGCCTGAAGCGGGCTGGCAGTTTGCTGTTTGGAGCGGCGACACAAGTGGAAGCGTCAACCCGATCACAATCACAATGGATTCTAACAAAACAATCACGGCTACGTTTAGGTTCATGTATCGCGTCTATCTGCCTGTTACGTTGCGCAACATGCAATAGATTCCTGCTTTAAAGACAAACAGCCCGCCACCTTCCATAGTGGCGGGCTGTTTGTTGGATGGGCTATTGTGTGCTTGGCAAAGGCAGAAACGCGGGCGTGGGAGCCCGCGCCGCTCCCAAAATTGGATCTACTGAGTCTCTCTATGCGGCCTGTCTGCCGCATCGTGCCTTGTACTGGCTTCTTTATACTTTCTTGACCCCCCGCCTCACTTTCTTGACCCCTAATTGACGCACTCCTGGATATACTCATTGATAGCCGTAAAGGAGGCATTTCAATGAGTGATCTCTTTTTCGTCGGACTGACAATAGCGTTCTTTGTCGCTAGCCTGGGATTGATCGCCGTCTGCCAGCGACTGATGGAGGTCTGAATGACCCCGCTGTATCTTGTGAGTGGCCTGATTACATTGGCGTTGCTGGTCTATCTAGTTGTGGCACTGGTGAAACCGGAGTGGTTTGGATGATACCGTTTGGCTGGCTTCAAATTGGATTGTACTTGGCGCTCTTGCTACTACTCGTCAAGCCGCTGGGCGCATACATGGCGCGCGTCTACCAGGGCAGCCCCACGTTCCTTGACCCACTGCTGCGGCCTGTGGAGCGACTCTTTTATCGCGCCAGCGGCGTGCGCGCGGGAGACGAGATGGATTGGAAGACCTACGCCGTCGCCATGTTGCTGTTTAACGCGCTGGGTTTGTTGGCGGCGTATGCATTGCAACGATTGCAAGGCGTGCTGCCGCTCAACCCGCAAGGTATGGGTGCTGTCGCGCCCGATTCGGCATTCAACACAGCCGCCAGTTTTGCCACCAACACTAACTGGCAAAGCTACAGTGGTGAGACGACAATGAGCTATCTCACGCAAATGCTTGGGCTGACTGTGCAGAATTTTGTCTCGGCAGCGGCGGGGATGGCGGTGCTGATTGCATTGGTGCGCAGCCTGGCGCATACCCCCCCACCCAACCCTCCCCCTGGTAGGGGGAGGGCCGGGGAGGGGGGGATCGGCAACTTTTGGGTTGATCTCACCCGCAGCACACTCTACATCTTGCTGCCCCTCTCGCTGATATTGGCGTTGGCGCTGGTTTCTCAGGGCGTGGTGCAGACATTCAACTCGCACCAGAGCGTGCCGTTGCTCCAGTTCACAACTGGTGCCAATGGACAAACAGTGACACAACAAACATTGGCGCTGGGCCCGGCCGCTTCGCAAGTGGCTATCAAGGAACTAGGCACAAACGGCGGCGGTTTCTTTAACGTCAACTCGGCCCATCCATTCGAGAATCCAACGCCGCTTTCCAACTTGCTCGAGCTGCTGGCAATCTTGCTTATCCCGGCGGCGCTGTGTTATACCTTTGGCAAACTGGTGGGCGACACACGGCAGGGCTGGGCCGTGCTCGCGGCCATGACCATCATTTTTGTCGTGATGGTGGGCCTGGCTGTGTGGGTAGAGCAAGGTGCAAATCCCGCGCTGACCCAACTCGGTGTTGATCAGACCGCAAGCGAATTGCAGTCCGGCGGCAATATGGAGGGCAAAGAAGTGCGCTTTGGGATCGCCAATTCGGCGCTGTGGGCCACAGCGACAACAGCCGCGTCAAACGGCTCGATCAACTCGATGCACGATTCGTACATGCCGCTTGGCGGGCTGGCCGCGATGTGGTTGATGCAATTAGGCGAGGTTGTGTATGGTGGTGTTGGCTCAGGGTTATATGGGATGCTGGTGTTTGCGATTATTGCAGTGTTTGTAGCTGGGTTGATGGTGGGCCGCACGCCCGAATACCTGGGCAAAAAGATTGAAACATTCGAGATCAAAATGGCATCGCTTGTTATCCTGATTCCGGTGCTACTTGTACTGGCCGGCACAGCGATAGCCGTCATCACACCGGCCGGCTTGGCAAGCGTATTCAACCCTGGCCCGCACGGATTCAGCGAGGTGCTGTACGCCTTTTCGTCGGCAGGCAACAATAACGGCAGCGCGTTTGCCGGGCTAAACGCGAACACGCCTTTTTACAATGCCGCGCTGGGAGTGATCATGCTGTTTGCGCGCTACTGGCTGGCGATTCCTGTGCTGGCTATCGCAGGATCATTGGCGCGCAAAACCAAGGCGCCGGCCGGCGCGGGCACGCTGCCCACGCACACGCCGCTCTTTATCGCCTGGCTCATCGCCGTCGTTATCATTGTCGGTGCGCTCAGCTTTCTGCCGGCGCTGGCGCTGGGGCCAATTGTCGAGCAGTTAATGCTGACAAGATGACATGGTGATCAACATCACTACGTCACCTTGTCAAAATAGGGACACAAATGTCTGATAAACATAAAGCAAGGGCATTGTCCAGCCCACCCATCGTTCGGAAAGCGATAGTCGAAGCGTTTCGCAAGCTTGACCCGCGCCGGATGGTGCGCAACCCGGTGATGTTTGTGGTGGAAATCGGGAGTATGTTGACCACTGTCCTGTGGGTGCAAGCTCTGCTGGGCCAGGGCGAAGCGCCCGCCGGCTTTATTGGAGCCGTGGCGTTGTGGCTGTGGTTCACGGTGCTGTTTGCCAATTTTTCCGAAGCGCTGGCCGAAGGACGCGGCAAGGCGCAGGCCGAAGCTTTGCGGAAAACGCGCCAAGAAACGCAAGCCAAGAAACTGGGCCAAGCGAAACGCGCGGCCCCTGCCAAGATGGTCGCATCTACCGAGCTGCGCCAGGGCGATGTGGTGTTGGTGGAAGCCGGCGATATTATCCCGGTGGATGGCGAAGTTATCGAAGGGGTTGCCTCGGTGGACGAGAGCGCCGTCACCGGCGAAAGCGCGCCCGTCATCCGCGAATCGGGCGGCGACCGCAGCGCCGTCACGGGCGGCACGCGTGTCCTTTCCGATTGGCTCATCATCCGTGTGACGGCTAACCCTGGCGAGGGTTTTCTCGACCGGATGATTGGCCTGGTGGAAGGCGCCCGGCGGCAAAAGACGCCCAACGAGATCGCGCTCAACATTCTGCTAGCGGGCTTTACGATCATCTTTTTGCTGGTATGCGCCACGCTCTTGCCCTTTTCACTCTACAGCGTCGAGGCGGCGGGCGCGGGCGCGCCCATTACCATCACAGTGCTCGTTGCGCTGCTTGTTTGCCTCATCCCCACCACCATCGGCGGGCTGCTCTCGGCTATCGGCATTGCGGGAATGGACCGGCTGATTCAACGCAACGTGATTGCGCTTTCGGGCCGCGCGGTCGAAGCCGCCGGCGATGTGGACGTGCTGCTGCTCGACAAGACGGGCACCATCACCTTGGGCAATCGCCAGGCCGTCGAGTTCATCCCCGTTGACGGCGCAAGTGAACGCGAGTTGGCCGAACTGGCGCAACTGGCCTCGCTGGCCGACGAGACGCCCGAAGGTCGCAGCGTGGTGGTGCTGGCAAAGGAAAAATACAAGCTGCGCGGGCGAGCGGGCGGCGCGCAGCCACAGATACATTTTATCCCCTTTACCGCGCAGACGCGCATGAGCGGCGTGGATATTCCCCCCCTTTCATCCCCCCCGCTTGCGGGGGGGACAGAGAGAGGGGGCACTGGCGGGGGGGATGAAGGGGGAGTAAGTATCCGCAAGGGTGCGCCGGACGCAATCATGGCTCATCTGGAAAGCCAGAGCCAGCCCGCGCTGCACGAGATGCAAGTTGTGGTCGAGCGCATCGCGCGCTCAGGGGGCACGCCGCTGGCGGTGGCGCGCAATGGGCTGCCGGTTGGCGTGATTCACCTGAAGGACGTGGTCAAGGGCGGCATCAAGGAGCGTTTTGCGCACCTGCGGCGCATGGGCATCAAGACGGTAATGATCACGGGCGATAATCCGCTCACTGCTGCGGCGATCGCGGCCGAAGCCGGTGTGGATGATTTCCTGGCGCAAGCCACGCCTGAGGCCAAGCTAAAACTCATCCGTGAATACCAAAGTGGCGGGCGATTGGTGGCGATGACGGGCGATGGCACCAATGACGCGCCGGCATTAGCCCAGGCCGATGTGGCCGTGGCGATGAACACCGGCACGCAGCCGGCGCGCGAAGCAGCGAATATGATTGACCTGGACAGCAACCCAACCAAGCTGATCGAGATCGTCGAGATTGGCAAGCAACTGCTGATGACGCGCGGCGCGCTGACGACGTTCAGCCTGGCCAACGACGTGAGCAAGTATTTCGCCATTATCCCGGCGGCATTCGCGTCTACCTACCCGGCGCTGGGCGCGCTGAATTTGATGCGCCTGGCAACGCCGCAAAGCGCCATCCTTTCAGCGGTGATTTTCAACGCGCTGATTATCGTGGCGCTCATCCCGCTGGCGTTGCGCGGTGTGCCTTATCGCCCCGTTGGCGCAGCGCAACTGTTGCGCGATAACTTGATTGTCTATGGCCTGGGCGGCCTGATCGCGCCATTCATCGGAATCAAGGCGATTGATCTAATTTTGATGGCATTGCATCTGGTTTAAAAGATGTCGAAAAATTTTGATGTCAGAAACCAGGTTTCTAACAGAAACCTGGTTTCTGAGGCGACTTTGGAGGTGTCTCGTGAAAAAAGTTCATCTGTCTTTCTCGATCGAAATGCTCGCACGATGTGTCGAGGCCATAGGCGTAGTAATAGCTGCTACGGTTATACTATTGTTCATCGGGCGCGATACGCTTGGCGAAGCCGGCATTGCCTTGCTGTACCTGGTTCCAGTTGGCTGGATTGCCGCCCGGTGGGGACAAGGTCCCGGCCTCATCGCCGCCGGCCTGGCGGGGCTGCTCTTTGATTTCTTTTTCACCCCGCCGTTTTACACATTCGTCATTGGCCGGCTGGAAAGCTGGCTGGTGCTGGCGATTTTTCTGGCGGTCGCAATCGTGATCGTGGGTCGCATCCAATCGGTGCTCGTGGCAGCGCGAACCGGGGAACGCGACGCCATCTTGATGTACGAACTGAGCACGGCCCTGGCTGGTTTGCGCGCGCAAGATGCCGTCGCCCACACCCTGGCAAGGCACATCCAGCAAATGTTTCAAGCAGCGCTCGTCAAGGTGATCGTTTACCATCAAGATCACTCGCTCCCGCTGGCCGTCAATGCGCCGCCGGGTGTCACAGTGGATGGTAAGCCAGATAGCGTGTTTCCCATTCTGGCCGCGCGTGGGCTGGTGGGTGAAATCCAGGTGTGGCGCGGCGAGTACAGTCTAGCGCTGCCGCCCGAAGACAGCCGTCTGGCCCAGAATTTGCTTTTCCAGGCTGCACTAGCGATTGAGCGCGCGCAGCCGGTCAACACCGAAGGGCGCGCGCAAGCTTTTGCCAGGGCAAGCGCGAAATAGAGGCAGATATGCGCTCCCCACATCTGTTTCACTCGCTACATTCACTTTGCTCGCAATTCAGACCGGCAATTGTCTTGCTTGTCCTGTTTACACTGATCACCGGTGTGATTTACCCACTGGCAGTGACGGGACTGGCGCAGGCGCTCTTTCCGCATCAAGCCAACGGCAGCTTGATCGTGAAGGATGGGCAAACGCTTGGCTCTGAACTCGTCGGCCAATCTTTTGACGACCCGAAATACTTTTGGGGTCGGCTCTCGGCCACGTTGCCGTTCCTATACAATGCCGCTGCGTCATCCGGCTCGAATCTCGGCCCACTGAATCCTGGTCTGATCCAAGCCGCCCAGGCGCGCATCAACGCATTGCGCGCGGCTGACCCCACCAACACTGCATCCATTCCGGTTGATTTGGTCACGGCCTCGGCCAGCGGGCTTGATCCGCACATCAGCCTTGCGGCGGCGCTGTGCCAGGTTCCGCGCGTGGCGCGTGCGCGCGGCCTGAGCAAGGGTCAAATCCAGGCGCTGGTTGAGCAATTCACTGATGGCCGCCAACTTTTAATCTTGGGCGAGCCGCGCGTAAATATTCTCAAGCTCAATTTGGCGCTGGATGGTGTACAATAGTAGGTATGGCGGAAGACTACCAGCGTCCCAATCCCGACGAATTGTTGGCGCGTGTCCAGGCTGAAGAACAGCGGCAGGCTCGCGGCCGGCTCAAGATTTTCCTGGGCTATGCGGCGGGCGTGGGCAAGACCTATGCCATGTTGGAAGCGGCCCACCAGCGCAAAGCCGAAGGCATTGACCTGGTAGTGGCTTGCGTCGAAACACATGGGCGGACTGAAACCGAGGCCATGCTGCGCGGCCTGCAAGTGGTTCCGCGCCGCCAGGTAGAGTATCGCGGCATTACGCTGCCTGAAATGGATGTGGATGCAGTGCTGGCGCGCCGCCCGCAATTGGCGCTGGTGGACGAACTGGCCCACACCAATGCCCCCGGCTCGCGTCACCCCAAACGTTATCAAGATGTACAAGAGTTATTGGCCGCCGGGGTTGACGTCTACGCTACACTCAATATCCAACACCTCGAAAGCTTGAACGATGTGGTGGCGCAAATCACTGGCGTCACCGTGCGCGAGACGCTCCCCGACCGGGTGATTGATGAGACAACAGAGGTTGAGCTGACTGACTTGCCGCCTGATGAGCTTTTGGCGCGGCTCAAAGAGGGCAAGGTCTATGTGCCCGACCAGGCTGCGCGCGCTATCCAAAAATTCTTTCGCCCGGGCAACCTCACGGCTTTGCGCGAACTGGCGATGCGCCGCGCGGCCAGGCGGGTAGACGACCAGATGCGGGCCTATATGCAGACCCGCGCCATCCCCGGCCCATGGCCGGCTCAAGACCACTTGCTGGTGTGTGTCAGCTCTAACCCGCTGGCCGAGCGCCTGGTGCGCGCCGCGCGCCGCCTGGCCAAAGAGCTAGACGCCGAGTGGACGGCTCTCTATGTCGAGCTGCCCGGCCGCGCCCGCTTGCAAGCCGATAGGGAACAAGTGACCCGCACGCTGCGCCTGGCCGAAGAGCTGGGCGGCAAAGCCATCACACTGCCGGGCCACTCGGTCGCCCCGGCCGCGCTGGACTATGCCCGCAAACACAACGTCACCAAGCTCATTGTCGGCAAACCCATTCGCCCGCGCTGGCGTGAACTGCTGCGCGGCTCTATCGTGGATCAAGTCATCCGCGAAAGCGGGCCGATTGACGTGCACGTTATCAGTGGAATATCAGGCACAAAGCCAGGCGCGCCATTGGAAACATCATCCTGGCAGCCGCACCGCCCGTGGCTGCGCTATGCGCAAAGCCTCCTCCTGGTTGGGGCTGGCACTTTGTTGAGCACGCTGGTGCGTCCGCTCTTTGCCCCCACGAACCTGGTGATGATCTATTTGCTCACCGTCGTCATTGCAGCGCTTTACCTGGGGCGCGGGCCGTCGTTCCTGGCGGCGTTTCTTGGCGTAGCGGCGTTCGACTTTTTTTTCGTTCCACCTCAATTTACCCTGACGGTCTATGATTCGGAATATCTGCTAACCTTTGCCGGACTGCTAATCGTAAGCCTGGTCATCAGCGATCTGGCAGTGCGCGTCCGCGAGCAGGCAGAAGCTGCCCAACAACGCGAAATGCAGACCGCCGCGTTGTATGACCTCAGCCGTAACCTGACCGCCGCCATGAGCCTGGACGAGATTGTGTGGCTGATCATCAATCACGTCAACCGAACATTTGGCCGTGAAGCGGTCATCTTTTTGTCCGACGGTGATTCATTGACCCCGCGCGCCTTTAGCCCGGGTTTTGCACTGAATGATGACAAGCGCGC
Source organism: Thermoflexales bacterium (assembly GCA_041740315.1). Lineage (GTDB taxonomy): Bacteria > Chloroflexota > Anaerolineae > Fen-1058 > Fen-1058 > JBGSMF01. The sequence goes on along the minus strand of JBGSMF010000075.1, from coordinate 3,917 downwards.
CGTGGCCGCATGGGCCTTTAAACACGGCCAACCGGCCGGGCGAGACACCGATACGCTCCCCGCCGCCGATGCGCGCTACCTCCCGCTCAAAACCGTGCAAGGGGTGATTGGAGTTTTGGGCGTGCAGCCGCCCGATCCCCATCATCATCTGATGCCGGAGCAGCGGCGCTTGTTAGAAGCTTTTGCCAGCCAGGCGGCTCTGGCTATTGGGCGCGCCCAACTGGCCGACCAAGCCCAGCAAGCGCAAGTGCTGCAAGCCACCGAAAAACTCCAAACCGCGCTGCTCAATTCAATTTCGCACGACCTGCGCACGCCGCTGGTTTCGATCACGGGCGCGCTCAGCAACTTGCAAGAGGATGACATTGAACTGGACAAGGCCTCCCGCCGCAACCTGGTGGAAAACGCGCGCGAAGAAGCCGAGCGGCTCAACCGGCTGGTGGGCAATCTGCTCGATATGACACGCATCGAAGCGGGCGCGCTGAGGGTGGCGCGCGAGTTGTGCGACGTGCAAGATGTGATCGGCTCGGCACTCGATCCGCTCAACGAGCGTCTGCGTGCTTGCCCTTTGACAATAGACATACCGCAGGATATGCCGCTCGTGCCAATGGATTTTGTCTTGATGACCCAGGTGTTGGTGAACCTGCTGGACAATGCGCTCAAATATTCGCCGCCAGGCGCGCCGATTGAAGTAAAGGCCTATGTAGCAGGCTCGGAAGCGCATATTGAGATTGCCGACCGCGGCCTGGGCATTCCGCCCGGCGACCTGGAGCGTGTGTTCGATAAATTCTACCGCGTCCAACAGCCCAGCCAGGTCACCGGAACTGGACTGGGGTTATCTATTTGCAAAGGGATGGTAGAAGCGCATGGCGGGCGCATCTGGGCAAACAATCGCGAAGGAGGCGGGGCGCTCGTCACCCTTGCTTTGCCGTTACAAATACCTGATGAGAATGAGGCGGCAAAATGAGCGAGACCAACGCGCGAGTGCTCGTAGTAGACGACGAACCGGCCATCCGGCGTTTTTTGCGCGTCTCTCTTTCAGCGCGCGGCTATATAGTCTTTGAAGCGGATAGCGGCCAGGCAGCTTTGTCGGCTGTTACGTCTGACCGGCCCGACCTGATTATTCTGGATTTGGGCTTGCCTGATATGGATGGGGTTCAAGTCACCCGCCTGCTGCGCGAGTGGACGCGCCTGCCTATCATCATCCTTTCAGTGCGCGGGCGAGAAGCCGACAAGATTGCCGCGCTGGACGCCGGCGCAGATGACTACCTGACCAAGCCCTTTGGCGTGGGAGAATTGTTGGCGCGCTTGCGCGTGGCTTTGCGGCGGGCGGGCCAATCGGGCGACCAGCCCCTATTTGCCAGCGGCGACCTGGTGGTAGATTTGACGCGCAGGGTGGTAACAGTAGCTGGGAGCGAAATCCAACTGACGCCGACGGAATATGATTTGCTGCGAGTGCTGGTGGCGAACGCCGGCAAGGTTTTGACACACCATCAATTGTTGCGCGCGGTGTGGGGCGTGGGCTATGAACAAGAGCTGCACATGCTGCGGGTGAACATTAGCAACCTGCGGCGCAAAATCGAGCCTGACCCAACCCGCCCGCGTTATATCCTGACCGAGCCAGGGGTGGGGTACCGGCTGCGGGCTAGCCCATGAGGCTATCAAGGAAATTACCCTGCTGGCAATGTAAACCGAAACGTCGTGCCTTTGCCCAATTCACTCTCGGCCCAGATGCGCCCGCTGTGCCCTTCGACAATGTGACGCGCCACAGCCAGGCCCAAGCCGGTGCCGGCTTGCCCGCGCGCCCGATCTACTTTGTAAAACCGCTCAAAGATGCGGGTCAATTCTTCGCGCGGGACGCCGGGGCCGGTATCGCTCACCGAAACGGTCACGGTGTCGCCTTCGGCCTGCGCGCCGATGACGATTTGTCCGCCTTCTGGCGTGAACTTGAGCGCGTTGTGCAACAGGTTGGTAAGCACTCGGCCAATCATTTCTTTATCGGCCAGCACATTTGGACAGGGAGCAATATTCATCTGGAGCGCAATCTTTTTCTGTTCGGCCTGTGGCAAGAATCGCTCGATCTGTGGCTGTGCCAACTCGCACAAGTCAGTATTTACCAACTTGAGCGGCATCTGCCCAGACTCTATCATCGCCAGGTCGAGCAACTCGCGCGCCAGTTGTGAGAGCGCATCCACCTCGAGATTGATTTTTGATAGCATCTCTGGCGCAACGGTTGAATCGGCCAGCGCGCCCGCCTGGAGCGTGTCCACCAGCAACCGAATCGCAGCCAGCGGCGTGCGCAGCTCGTGGCTGATGTTAGCCACAAAGTCACGCCGCGCGCGGCCCAGGCGTTGCAATTCGCTCACATCTTCCAGCGCCATCAAGCTGCCGTTTGGCATGGCCACCAATCGCGCGCTAAACGTGTGCTGCCCAAGCGTTATCTGGCGGGTCAAGGTTTCGGCAGAGCGAGCGCCCAGCCAGGCATCCAATTCATACGAGCGCGTCACCTCGATGAGCGTCTTGCCTAGTGGATCTCCAAACAGCCCAATGTCCGCCAGCACTTGGCGCGCCGCCGGGTTGGCCCACGTGATATGTCCCTCGGCATCGAGCATGAGAAGCGCGCCAGCGGCGGCCTGGCCAATCGCCGCTTGTCGGACGCGCAGGACATTGATTTCTCCCTGGGCCTGTTCCAGCCCGCGCTGTACTTGGGTTAATTGATACCGTGTTGTGCGCAGTTGCCGCCGGGTTATCCACCAGCGCCAGACAACCAGCGCCAGGACAATCAATGCGACACTCGCTACGCTCGTTACAATCCATCCTTCCATTTCAACCCTCAAAACAGTAACCCACCCCGCGCACGGTGACAATGCGCTGCGGCTGGGACGGATCGGCCTCGATCTTTTCGCGCAACCAGCGCACGTGAACATCTACCGTGCGGTCGTCGCCGATAAAATCGTGACCCCACACCTGCTCCAAAAGCAAATCGCGCGAAAGCACGATGTTCTTGTTGCGAACCAGCGCCACGAGCAGATCAAATTCCTTGTGGCTCAGTTTGATCTCACGCCCGCCAACGTAGACGCGCCGCGCAGAAAGGGCAATCATCATGTCGTCCGCTTCCAACTGGTCGGCGCGCAACTCTGTCGGCGCGCGGCGCAACACGGCTCGCACGCGCGCCAAAAACTCGCCCAGGCTAAATGGCTTGACGATGTAATCATCCGCGCCGGTCTCCAGCCCGGTGATGCGATCCACCTCGCTGCCGCGCGCAGTGAGCATAATGACACTTGCGCCTGCGCTGCGCGCCGGCGCAAGTGCAGGTGTGGGCGTGGCCTGCTCTTTGCGGATGATGCGGCAAAACGACAGCCCGTCCAGGCTGGGCAGCATGATGTCGAGCACGATCAAGTCAAATTTGTCGGCGCGAGCTAACTCCAACGCCTCGGCTCCGTCGCCAGATTGGGTGACATCGTGGCCCTCTTTGATAAGATTGTAGGCCAGCGTCTCACGCAGGGTAGTTTCGTCTTCGACAATCAAGATTCGGGTTGGCATATCTCAAGTTTATCTATTTGTTGCAGGATGTCAATTGCTTTTGGTCTCAAGAACCGTTCAGAAAGGGAAAGCGCAAAAGTGCTATAACGCACGATAACATATCATAACAATACCCATTGTTTCGGCCTTTTGGGGTATCCTCCCAAGTATAGACCAGGCCAAATAACGGCCTAAAAACTCGCACGATCCACCCACAGGGGGCCTTCGGCTCCAGGACGCCTTGGGGCGTAACGTTTTAGTATCTTGTCAGTCAAATCTTTGCTTTTCCGGCAAAGAAAATTCACCACGAAGGCCACAAAGGAACACGAAGGAAAACTCTAGAGGGAGCCTTTGTGTCCCTTGGTGTACTTGGTGGTAAAAATGCCCCCCTGTTTGGT
>JBGSMF010000074.1:0-9682 GCA_041740315.1 Thermoflexales bacterium | reverse complement strand
TTGGCGGACTGGCATGGGGATGCCAGTCCTGCTATTTCCGATAATGTCTAATACATACAAGGAGAAAAAATGTATACAAATCGAATCTTTAGATTGCTTGCAGTTGCCACTCTAGCCTTGGCGGGAGTGCTGGCCTTGCTGTTGATTCTGCCAGCCAATTCGCCAGATACCGTGCAGGCCAGCCCGCTTGAATCTCAAGCTCCCCCCTTCCCCGCGGGGGAAGAGGGCCAGGGGGTTAGGTCACCCACCGCCGGCACCGCGCGTTACGTCGCCACCACCGGCCTTGACGCGGGCAACTGCTCCAACAGCGCCGCGCCCTGTCGCACGGTGCAGTATGCGGTGGATATGGCGGATAGCGGCGATGAGATCAAGGTTGCCACGGGTGTTTACACTGGCGTTCAAGCGCGCCCCGCTCCAGCCGGCTATAGCGGCACCGTTGTAATCACCCAAGTGGTTTACATCAGCAAAACTGTGAATATCCAGGGCGGTTACACCACTACAAACAACTTTGCCGACCCGCCTGATTCTCTGGCTAATCCTGCTATCTTGGACGCCCAAAATCAGGGGCGGGTAATCTTTGCAGCCGGCCATTCTAGCTCCACCATCGAGGGTCTGCATATCGTCGGTGGAAACGCCACTGGCCTGGGTGGGCACCCGGTGGGACCATTAGATGGCGGGGGAGGGGTTTATCTCTACCAAAGCGACCATGCCGTGTTGAGAGGCAATAACATCTATAGCAACACCGCTCCCGGCACGGGCGGTGGCGTTTATGTTTACACCAGCACCCATGTCCAAGTGTCAGACAATCATATTTACAACAACACCACCCCCCAATTTAGCGGCGGTGGCGTCTATGTTTACAAGAGCCATCATGCCAGGTTGGCAAACAACCAGGTGTATAACAACACAGTTGGGCAATATTATGCTGGCGGCATCCTTGTCGGCCAATGCAACAATGCCGAACTGATAGGAAATCTAGTTTATGGCAATAGTGCACCCAGCGATGGCGGAATCAGTTTATGGAGCAACAACAACCTCCTGTTGTCTGGAAACCAGATTTACCGCAACACATCTCAACACATCGGGGGAATCGGCCTTTACTTTAACACGAACGCTGTGCTCAAGAACAACATGATATTTGAGAACAGGCTTACCAGCTCCTCTAGTAATGCCTCTGGCATCTATATCACTGACTCGACCGTCCACTTTCTGCACAACACAATTGCTCGCAACACAGGAGGATATGGGCATGGCATCTATTTATCGCCCGGCAGTTCTACCATCTGGATGACCAATACCATCCTGGTCAGCCAAACAACCGGCCTCTATGTCTACCATGGCAATACCGCCACGCTTGAGGCCACACTATGGGGTGACGGCATCTGGGCCAATGGCACCGACGTGTTTAGATGGGGCCAAGTTTCCACAGGCACAGTTGAGGTATGGGGTGATCCGGCCTTTGTGGACCCCGCGGCTGGAGATTATCACCTTGGCCTGGGCAGCGCCGCGATTGACGCCGGCGTGGATGCTGGCGTGACCACCGACATTGACGGCGACCCGCGCCCGCTGGGAGGCGGCTATGACATTGGCGCGGACGAGTTTTATGGCATTGGCGTCTATCTCGTCCCACCCAGCCAGGCAGGTTCAGGCGGGCCTGGCGCTACCGTCGCTTATACAGCTCAATTGATCAACCAAACAGGCATCACCGATAGCTTTACTTTGTCCATTCAGCCCGGCAATGCCTGGACCACGACACTCTCCCTCACCCAGACCGGCGCGCTCCCGAATGGGGCCAACTTGCCCTTTACGGTCGAGGTAGAAATTCCCTCCTCCGCTTTATCGGGCGAGTGGGATAGCATCACAGTTCAAGCTGTTTCAGTGAGCTCACCCACTGTCTATAGTGACACGGCCGCTTTCACAACTACAGCGCATATCAACTCCGCGCCAATAGCCGTGGATGACAGCGGCCCCAGCTTTACCACTGACAAACACACCGCTTTTACCACAGCCAGTGTGCTAGCTAACGACACCGACCCTGATGGCGACCCGCTTGCGGTGCAGAGCTTTGACACCAGCGGGACGATTGGGCTGGTATCCTTTGGCGGAAACCTAGCCGCGGGGAGCCTGGACACCAGCGGTTTTGGCGCGCCCCTTGGCTATGTGACCACAGACTTTGGTTTCTCTAGCCGTGGCCGCAGCATCGCCATTCAACCCGACGGCAAGATTGTTGTGGTAGGGACCGCTGATGATTTTATCATTGCGCGCTATAACCCCGATGGCAGTCTGGATACATCCTTCGATAGTGATGGCAAGGTCACTACCGACTTTGTGGGGTTTTATGATGGCGGACTTGACGCCGCCATCCAACCCGATGGCAAGCTTGTCGTGGCAGGGTATGCCCACAATGGCAACAATTTTGACCTTGCCCTGGCGCGCTACAACCCCGATGGCAGCCTGGACACATCCTTCGATGGCGATGGCAAGGTTACTACCGACTGGGGCAGTGACAACTTTGGCTTTGGCGTTGCCCTCCAAGCCGATGGCAAACTCGTCGTGACAGGGTATGCCTACAACGGCAGCAACAATGACTTTGCCCTGGCGCGCTACAACCCCGATGGCAGCCTGGACACTTCCTTCGATGGCGATGGCAAGGTCACTACCGACTGGGGCAGCGATGATTATGGATACAGAGTTGTTATCCAATCCAACGGCAAGCTGGTGATGGCAGGTTCTACCGGCCCCTATGGTAACCGCAAATTTGCCCTAGCGCGCTACAACATTGACGGAAGTTTGGATACATCCTTCGATGGCGATGGCCAAGTGGTCACCGACTTTGGCAATGATGCCGGCGGCCAAAGTATTGCCCTCCAAGCCGACGGCAAAATTGTCATGGCGGGGTATGCCCACAACGTCAGCAACAATGACTTTGCCCTGGCGCGCTATAACCCTGATGGCAGCCTGGATACCTCCTTTGATGGTGATGGCAAAGTCACTACCAACTTTGGCGCTGACGACTATGGTTACGACATCGCCTGCCAATCCGATGGCAAACTTGTTGTGGCAGGGAATGCCAATAGCAACAATGATTTTGCCCTGGCGCGCTATAACGAAGATGGCAGCCTGGATATCAGCTTTGGTAGCAATGGCCTAGTCACCACCAACTTGAGCGACGCTGACACTATCCATGACATCGTTATTCAATCTGATGGCAAGCTCGTCGTGGCAGGGTATACCGACCCCAGCGGCAGTTATGATTATGACTTTGCCGTGGCGCGCTACAACCCCGATGGCAGCAGCGCGTTCCTTTATGACCCCAATGGCCAGTTCGGCTGGCTGGCGGTGGGCGAGGTGACAACCGATACATTTACCTACGTGGTCAGCGACGGCGCACTGACCGACACCGCCACCGTCAGCATCACCATCATTGGTGTCAACGCCGCGCCGATAGCGATGGATGACAAAGGCATCGGCTTTACCACCGATGAAAACACCGCCTTTACCACGACCAGCGTGCTGACCAACGACACTGACCTCGATGGCGACCCACTAACTGTACAAAGCTATGACACCAGCGGGGTGCTTGGCCTGGTATCTCCTGGTGGAGGCGACGGCATTTTCACTTACAATCCAAACGGCCAATTCGAGTGGCTGGCGGCGGGCGAGGTGGCGACCGACACCTTTACCTACGTGGTCAGCGACGGCGCCCTCACCGACACCGCCACCGTCCACATCACCGTCATTGGTATCAATGCCGCGCCAATAGCCGTAGACGACAGCGGCCCCGGCTTTACCACCGATGAAAACACCGCCTTTACCACGACCAGCGTGCTGACTAACGACACCGACCTCGATGGCGACCCATTGGCTGTGCAGAGCTTTGACGCCAGCGGCACGCTTGGCCTGGTAACTTTTGGTGGAAGCGGCACTGCGGGAAACCTGGACACCAGCGGTTTTGGCGCGCCCCTCGGCTATGTGACCACCAATTTTAGCATCAGCAACTTTGGCGAAAGTACCGCCATCCAACCTGATGGCAAGATCGTTGTGGCAGGGCGCACCAACAATGGCAGTGACACCGACTTTGCCATGGCGCGTTACAACCCTGACGGCAGCCTGGACATATCTTTCGATGGCGATGGCAAAGTGACTACCGACTTTGGCTCTGATGATTATTGTTACGATATCGCCCTCCAATCCGACGGCAAGATTGTCGTGGCAGGATATGTGATTGATTCAAGTGGGGATAACTTTGCCCTAGCGCGCTACAATACCAATGGTAGCCTAGATACCTCCTTCGATGGCGATGGCATAGTCACCACTGACTTTGGTTTCTACGACCATGGCTACGCCATCGCCCTACAGCCCAACGGTAAGATTGTTGTAGCAGGAGATGTGGTTAATCCAATCACTGGCAGTGACTTTGCTGTGGCGCGCTACAATCCCGATGGCAGCCTGGATATCTCCTTTGATAGCGATGGCAAAGTAACCACCAACTTTGGCTACACCGACTTTGGCTATGACATTGCCTTGCAATCCGATGGCAAAATCGTTGTGGCAGGGAGTGCTTACAACGGCAGCAACTATGACTTTACCCTGATATGCTACAATCCCGATGGCAGTCTGGATGCCACCTTTGGCGGCGATGGTCTAGTTACCACTGATATTGCCGGCAACGACGATAGCGGTTCCAATGTTGTCATTCAATCCGATGGCAAGATTGTCGTGGCAGGAACATCTGGTCAAACTATGAACTCTGATTTTGCCGTAGTGCGTTACGACCCCGATGGCAGCCTGGACACAACTTTCGACGGTGACGGCACAGTCCTAACTGACTTGGGAGACAGCTCGGGTGCTACCAGCATGATCATCCAACTTGATGATAAGCTCGTCGCAGCAGGATTAGTCGGTGTCTATAGTACCGACATTGCTCTGGTGCGCTATAACCCTGATGGCAGCCTGGATACAACCTTCAATGACGATGGCAAGGTCACCACCAACATTAACCCTCAAGATAGCATCACCGGCATCGCTATCCAATCTGATGGCAAGCTTGTTGTGGCAGGAACCACTGGGGACGAGATGGGCACCTACTTTGACTTTATCGTAGCGCGCTACAACGCTGGCGGCGGTAATGCCTTCCTCTATGACCCCAACGACCAATTCGAGTGGCTGGCGGCGGGCGAGGTAGCAACCGATACCTTTACCTATGTGGCCAGCGATGGCGCACTGACCGACACAGCCACCGTCAGCATCACCATCATCGGCGTCAACGACGCGCCGGTGCTGGGCGCGATTGGCGACAAGAACATTGACGAAGGCATCCAGTTGACCTTTACGGTGACGGCAACCGAGGTTGACCTGTCGGACAGCCTCACCTTCTCGCTCGATGCAGGTTCAGTGGGTAGCATCACAGCAGGCGGCGTGTTCACCTGGACGCCCACCGAAACCCAAGGCCCAGGCATCTATACTGCGACAGTTCGCGTGGCCGACAGCGGGGTGCCGTCGCTGGATGACGCCGAGACCATCACCATCACGGTAGAGGAAGTGAACACTGCGCCAATGCTCGGCTCGATTGGCAACAAGGCAGTGGACGAGTTAGCCACGCTAGTCTTTACAGCCACCGCCACCGATGGCGATATTCCAACGCAAACGCTGACCTTCTCGCTCGACGCGGGTTCGGTGGGGAGCCTCACAGCAGATGGCGTGTTCACCTGGACACCTCAAACCGCAGGTAGCTACACCGCCACTGTGCGCGTGACCGACAGCGGGGCGCCGTCGCTGGAAGATGCCGAGACCATCACCATCACAGTGAATGAGGTGAGCGCTGCACCGGGCACACCGAGCTTGCTCTGGCCCGCCAACGGCACACTCACCACCACCCAAGCCATCACATTCACCTGGCAAGCCGGCCCAGGCGACCCACCCATCGGCTACAACCTCCTGCTCGATGGCGAGCTTGTGACAACCAGCGCAACCTTTTCTGCAACCATCCTACCATCCGGCATGCACACCTGGACAGTAAGAGCCTACAATGCCGAAGGCTACTCTAACTGGGTCAGCCCGGCCTGGACAGTTGAGATCATTCAGCATCGCATCTACTTGCCGCTTATACTCAAGTAGACCCAAGCGCAACAACAAACCCGCCTGCATCCTTTTAGGCTTGCAGGCGGGTCTTTTTTTTTCTCACCCTGCCGCCCTCGAACGGCAAAGATCGTCACTCTGTCACCCCCTCACCTTGTCTCCCCCGTCCCCACTTTCCTTGTCCCCTTTATCCTTTATTCTCCGCACGCTGTTGCTGCGGCACTTGGGGCACATCCGCTCGATGCTTTCCACATCGTACTCGCCGCGCCACTCGTTGCCGCAACGCAGACACTTGAACGTCACCTGCTCGGCCATTGTGTTACTTACTCTGGATAGTTTTTATAGTGTTTTGGATTTGCGCCAGGTGCATTTGGGTATGATAAGCAAAGTCCAGCAGCATCAGCGCAATGTTTCGATAGCGCGCCTTGCAAGCGCGATGCTCGGGCGAAAGCGCGGCCACAAACGCGCGCGATTCAGCCAGCTCGCGCTCATAGCGATCGAGCAGCGCGCCCACCGTTGGCGCAGTGGCAAACACAGCGGCAAACTGCTCTGGGGTGCGCGCCTCGATCCAGGGCAGATCGTGGCCAAGCAGCGTCTCTACAGCCCACTGGCGGTAAGCTGGCTCGCACGCCACCAAATGCGCCAGCGTCTGCTTTACCGACCACTCGCCCTCGGTGGGCGGCCGGGCGGATTGTTCTTCCATCAGCGCCGCCAAGCTTGCGCGCAGCACAGCCACGGCCTGCTCGTGCAACTGGCGAGCCTGCTCTACCACCTCTGCCAAATCAGCGGGCGTCTCGCGCACAGGCCGCTGGCTCAGCTCTACGGTGGCCGTCTGCCGTTTGCCACGGCGCAAGTAAACGATCTTGACCTTTTGGCCGGCGCGCATTTTGCCATAGAGGTCCATAAAATCTTGCTCGGTACGTAGCTTTTTGCCTGCCAAGCTCAACATTACATCGCCCTTTTGCAGCCCGGCCTGTTGCGCAGGCGCGTCAGGGGTTACGTTGGTAACCACCAGACCCTGTGTGTCCTTGGCCGCTTCGAACCCCATGCCGAGGCGCGGCTGCTGCGCTTCGCGCAGGTCAAGGCCGGTTTCTAGCAAAGATTTCAAGTTAGCCAGCCCCCTGGTCCAACCGTGTTCCGATTCTTGGACGCGCCCGGCCCATTTTTTGCCGGCGCCAAAGCCAGAATGGGTCAAGGTAATTTTGGTGCCTGCCTCAACCGGTTTGAGTGTGATCTTGACCTGGGTTTCACCCGGTTCTTGCGAACTCAACCAGCTATAGCTCATGCCCTTGGGTGGAGAGAACGACGTGAATACGCCAAAAGCTTCATAACCGCTTTGCCAGCGCAGCCGGATAAAACCGCCTTTACGGGGTTCAACATAGGCTTCCTGGCACATCCACTGCTTTAACTCAAACGCTTGCGTCAGCGCCTCAAAGATCATTTCGGGTGAGGCTTGTATAGTCTGCGCAAGTTTTACGATTTCTGGTTTAGCTTTCATCTGGTCTCTACCTCCACAATCTGAAATTTGGAATCTTGAATTTTTAATCTAACATCTTGAATTTGAAATCTAATCTCATTCCAACGCCTGTCGGGTGTGTTCAAGCTCGGCTTCTGTCACCGTCTGGCGGATGCGCTCCACCTCTTGCATCACCAGCGCAAATTTGGCCCCTTCGGCCGCGCTGATCCATTCTAGCTGCAATCGCTCTGGTCGGATACCCTTGCGCTCTAGTTTATCCCACAGCCGGTCCACCCGCTTTTGCGTCCAGCGGTTGGCGCTGATATAGTGGCAATCGGCATAATGACAGCCCGAAACCAGCACCACCGGCGCGCCAAGCTGGAACGCCCGAAGGATAAAGTCTTCATCCACCCGTCCGCTGCACATGGTGCGGATGATGCGCGCATTGGGCGGATACTGCATGCGGCTGACGCCGGCATAATCGGCCCCGGCATACGAGCACCAGTTGCACGCAAAGGTCACAATCTTGTCTTGGGGATTTTCGGCCAGGGCGGCTTTTACCTGCGCCATCAGGGCCAGGTCTGGAAAGTGGCGCATGGTGATGGCATCGCGCGGGCACTCGGCGGCGCAGGTGCCGCAGCCGGCGCACTTGGCATCCATCACCTGGGCCGGCATCTTTTTGCCGGCTGCCACGATGGCGCCATACGGGCACACCTTGACGCAATGCCCGCAGCCGTTGCACACTTCGGGGTCAACAAAAGCCGTAATCGCTTCTACCTTGAGCTTTTCGGCGTTCAGCACAATCTGGGCGCGGGCGGCGGCGGCGCTGGCCTGGGTGACGCTGTCTTTGATGTCTTTGGGGCCTTCGGCGCAGCCCGCCAGGTAGACACCGCGCGTGGGCGTATCTACCGGCTTGAGCTTGGGGTGCGATTCGAGCAAAAAGCCCTCGTCGGTCTGCGAAAGCGTGAGCAGCTTTTTAATGCGCGCCTGTTCGTCGGGCGGCACAAAGCCAACCGAGAGCACCACCATATCCAGCTCGTGCTCTTCCAGCCGGCCGCTCATGGTGTTTTCTACCGTCAGCAGCAGGTTGCCCGTTGCGGCCTCTTGGACCACCTCGCCGGGAAAGCCGCGAATGTATTTGACGCCGGCTTCTTTGCTGCGCCGGTACAGGTCTTCAAAGCCCTTGCCGAACGCGCGAATGTCCATATAAAACACGCTAATGTCGGTATCGGGATAATGATCTTTTAACAGCAGGCTGTCTTTGACCGTGTTCATGCAGCAAATGTTGGAGCAATAAGGCCGCCCGCGTGACAAATCGCCATCTAGCGAGATAGTGCGCGAACCGACGCACTGGATAAAGCCGATGCGCTTGGGCCGCTGCGCGTCGCTGGGGCGAACAAAATGCCCGCCGGTGGGGCCGCCCGCGTCAATCAGGCGCTCAAACTCCATGCTGGTGACCACATTGGCATAGCGGGTATAGCCGTATTCATCCAACGCAGTTGGGTCATACACATCTAGCCCGGTCGCCACCACAATCGCGCCCACACTCAGGTCAACGATCTGGTCTTGCTGGTCAAAGTCAATGCATTGTTTATCGCACACCTCGCGGCACTTGCCGCACGCAATCGGCACATCGCCCATGCAATGGCTATGGTCAATCAGATAAGCCGAAGGCACAGCCTGCGGGAAGGGGATGTAAATGGCCTTGCGGCTGCCCAGGCCAATCTCGAACTCGTTGGGCACCACCACCGGGCACACCTTGGAGCATTCGCCGCAGGCGGTGCAGGCGCTTTCGCTCACATAGCGCGCTTTTCTGCGCACGCGCACGTCAAAGTTGCCCACATAGCCCCTCACCTGCTCCACCTCGCTATAGGCCATCAACTTGATGCGGGGATGCCGACCGGCATCCATCATCTTGGGGCCCAGAATTCATATACTACAGTCCATGGTCGGGAAGGTTTTATCCAGTTGCGCCATCTTGCCGCCGATGGAAGGCTGCTTTTCCACCAGGTACACCTGGTGCCCGGCATCGGCCAAATCCAGCGCGGCCTGGATGCCAGCCACGCCCCCGCCGATGACGAGCGCAGCTTGTGTGACGGGCACTTCGATCTCGCGCTGCGAGCGCAGGTGCGCCGTGCGCGCCACCGC
>JBGSMF010000073.1:0-2596 GCA_041740315.1 Thermoflexales bacterium | reverse complement strand
CTTGCTGGTTTGGGCAAACTGGTCAAACGCGCCGCTCCACACCGCCTCGTAAGAAAACGTGTCCCACAGCTCGCGCCAGCAATCGGGGTATTCTTCAAAGGTGTGGTAGGCAACCCGCCCCACGCTGGGCTTGTCGGCCAGAGAGGGCTTGGAGCGGCAATCGTAGACCACCCATTCGTCAAAGTCGGTGAGGACCGACAGGGGCAGTTTGACATTCCAGGCATACGCCCGCAGTTGGTAGGCGGCGGCGGCGTTGGTCCTCAGCGCCACGCCTGGCTTTTTGGCTTCCACGTAAAACTTGACATCTCGGCCCACCCGGAAGGCATAGTCCGGCGCTTTGCGGACGCCTTCCACGTCTATACTTGGCTCATAGACCACGTCGCAGTATTGGGGCGCTTTGTGGCTGCGGTTGCGCACGTCCTACCCCAACGCCTCGAAGAAACGATTGATAAAATCAATGCGCGCCTGCGCCTCTTTGTAGGTGGGGCTGCGGTAGGCGGCCGCGTTGCGGCGGAACCGCTTGACCAGGTCGGCAACGATGGTCAAGCCTTGTTCAAAGGTGGTTTGCGTCATACGCTTGTCCTGTGTTTCAAGGGTTTCCCCTGTTTGGCGTGATGCTGTCAGTTGGCTTTAGGTATTATAGGTCAACCAGCGGAAAAGAGAAAGCGAACTGGCGCGCGATACTCAAAAGGCTGCGCCAAAGCACTAGCTGCCTTTTTTATTGCGCTGGCCACCGCAAGGCTGGCAAGGCTCTTGACAACGGTGATTTCTGGCCTACACTAGGTCTCAAAACCTGCATAGCTACCGTATCCCCATACGGTAGCGGCAGGTATGGGGATACCTGCCTATGGGTTTTGAGACAGGAACTATACTATATGCGCAATCAGTGTTCGTCACAAATAGATGACATTGGAATTCTGATATAGCGTGGTTATAGTGGCAGTGCAACTGCCACTGCTGCAGTATAAATGATGTTAACCTGGTGTAATAGCGGAGATTTACATGCTTTTAATTTCAGCAACCGATGAATGGCGAATGGCGCACCCTGGAGCAATAATCGGCCTACTAGAGTTTTTGGGTGTAGAGAACACTCACTCATCTCCAAAATTGGATGAGCGAAAACGGGAGACGGAAGCGCATTTGAGAGAGCGTTATCAAGGCTTTTCTCGGCAAGATTTCTTGTCGCTGCCTGTGATGTCAGACTATGAACGGTACTATAAGCGTTTCAACAAGACTTGTCATGTGCTGCTTCAAGTCGAGTCAATCGTACTGAAAGGAAAGAGCCTACCAAATGTGTCTCCCCTGGTTGATGCGAATTTCGTTGCGGAAGTAGAGACGTTAGTGCTAACCGCCGGACATGATGCTGCAAAGTTGCACGGCTCGATTTCAATAGACGTGTCACGGGAAGGGGATCATATCACTCAGATGAACGGCGCTTCCAAAGCCATTCGTGCGGGCGATATGATTATGAGAGACTCGAGCGGTATATGTTGTTCAATTATCTACGGGCAGGATAATCGGTCTCCCATCTCATTAGAGACTTTTCACGTCCTTTATGTTGCTTACGCTCCTCCTGGGGTTCCATCGGAGATGGTGGAGGCTCAACTGCGCAGAATCGAAGAGAATATTCGCCTTTTCGCTCCGGTGGCCACTGTGGAGCAGCGTCAATTGCTCTCTGCTTAGTAATCTGGAGCAAGCTAACATGGCTGGCCCCCTCCCGCTCATACGCTGCGAGTTCAAGGGCTACTTTTGCAAAGGCCGCGTTGTTCAGGGTGCAAGCATTATGCGTTAAAAATCGCGGCTTATCCACTGTCCGGTAGACGGGCTATGCCATAATCACACATTCAAGATATCCTTGCAGGAATACGCGATGAGACATGAATCTGTATCACGGCTTTTTATCTTGGTTGGTCTTGCTGTATTTCTGGCGGCTTGCCGGCCATACCATCCCACTCCACATCAAGCCGCGCCGACGGCGATCGGCAGCAAGCGCGGCCTAGCGAAGGGTTTCCAGGCAGAAACTAGCCAGCGATGACGGGCGGAGCGGGCCGGTTTTATATCCGATGCGAACTGGCACGTACTCAGTCGCAAGCCAGGCCATAAAGCGTTCAAGGTCAGACGAGCCTATATCGGCGACATCGGGGTTGTTGGGCGCTTGGCAAGCAAAGTTAGGTAGGTCTGATAAACATTCGTGGTGTTTGAGCTTGCGCCACCCGCAAGCTTGAAGATGATAAAACCCTCTATCGCTTTTAAAAGTTGCACGTTTTGCCTCCTGTATGTTTAGTGTCCCACGCTTCCGGCAAAACAGGCCACGATATGTAAAAGCACGGGACACTTGATTAGCTTGTAATGCAAATCAAGTGTCCCACACTGTCGGGGCGAGAAGACTTGAACTTCCGACCCCTTGGTCTGACGCCATCGTCCTATTCCGCTACATTTTCGGGGGTGCGCCATGTCGAAAAACGTGGCAGGGGAAATAAAGATGATGCGCACGAATAAAGAAGATGAAAAGTGCCTGACTGTTGTCAGGGCTTTTTGTTGGGATGATCCGCAAAATGGCGGGTTGTAAGACTTGAACCTCCGGCCTCTGCAACTG
>JBGSMF010000072.1:0-4815 GCA_041740315.1 Thermoflexales bacterium | reverse complement strand
GATGACCTCGACCACGCGCTGCCCGCCGCCGCGCGGAAAAAGCGACACCGGCTGCGCGTTGGACAACAGAGCCGCCACGTCTTGAGTCATAGCGCGCGCCTGCTCGACCGTGGCCCCAACAAGTCCAGATGTCTGCCGGGCCAGCGGCTTGCCGTGGCACGTGAACGCCAGTTGAACGGCGGTTTCGACATCGTATTCAGCCTGGCAGACCTGGCAAACGTACAAGGTATTCTCTGACATTGTTTTTCTCCCGTCCTTTTGTCATTGCGCCGGAATGGTTGAGAGGGGATTGATCGGCTTGCCGTCTATCCTCACCTCATAGTGCAAATGCGGCCCGGTCGAATTGCCGGTTGAGCCAACTTCACCTACTTGCTGC
The DNA here is from genome assembly GCA_041740315.1 of Thermoflexales bacterium. Classification (GTDB taxonomy): domain Bacteria; phylum Chloroflexota; class Anaerolineae; order Fen-1058; family Fen-1058; genus JBGSMF01. The sequence continues at coordinate 4,439 of JBGSMF010000072.1, read as the reverse complement.
CCTTGTTCCACCACCATCCCCGGCGCGACGTTGAGCGCGCGTTGGTGCGCGTAATAGGTTTCGACTTTGCCGGCGGGTGTATCGGCCTGGACAATGACCAGGTTGCCATAGCCCACATTCGACCAGCCGGCATACACCACCGTGCCCTTCATCGTCGCGTAAATCGGCGTGCCGGTATAGTTGGAAAAATCCATCCCGGCGTGGCCGGCGTAATAGCCTTGCGTGATTTCCAGGTACTCGACCGGCCAACCCACAGGGATGCCATCTGCGCCAATATAAATCGCGCCCAGCCAGGTGGGGTTGACCGTGCCATATTTCTCCGGCTCGCCGCTGTCTTGCGGGATGCCAAAGATCCACTCCCAGGTGCGGAAAGCAAAGATTTCGCCGACCCCCGGCACAGGCCGCATCAACTCGGCCAGCATCCCGTACATCACCACCTGCAAGATAACAAAGCAGGTCGAAAACGTAAAGCCGATAACAAGAAACAGCATAAACAGTTTGCGCAGCAGCGGCACGTCACACTCCGGGTAATTACACAGAGATACACTGAGAAGACACAGAGAGCGCAGAGGTATTTTTAAAATCCCCTCTGTGCATCTCTGTGGCTCCTTTGTGCTCTCTGTGTAACTGTCTTCATTCTCGCTTTGGCGAAGTCGAATACAACTCGGCCCGCTCAGGCGGCACAGGCACGTACAACGGGATGTGCGTCTGGCCACGGATCAAGATTGCTTCCCCGCGTCCCATGCGCGGCAACTCGGCCATCTCGGCTTTGTTCAATCCAAACAGCGCGCCCAGCGACTCGACCGCCGATGGCTTTTGCCCAAACAGCACCACCATATCGGCTGTGTCACAGATCGCCTTGGCGTCCGGGCTGCGCAGCATGTCCTCGACAAAGTGCGTCGCCAAATACAGCGCGGCGTAATACTTGCGAAAGCGGCGCGCCATTGCCGCGAGATCAGCGACCATTCCCTCGTGACGTAACAAGTGCCAGCCCTCGTCAACAATGACGTGGGTGGGCTGGCGTTGGCCGGGCACGATGACGTGACTCCACACAAAGTTCTGGATTTGCCAGATGCGCAGGGGCAACATATCTTCCGATACGCCGCGCAACCCGAATACCACCAGTGGGTTGCCGTGCACATCCACGTTGGTTGGCCGGTCAAAGTCCTGCCCATACAACCCTTCGGTGTAGGGGATCAAGCACGCAGCCAGCCCTTCGCCGATTTGCTTTTGCTCGACATTGCGCAATTCGGCCACAAAATCCGAAAGCAGCGGTGCGGGTTTTCCCCACGTGGCCGGATTGTTGAAATCAATCCCGGCAGATCTTAGCAAGCGCATGTAGGCGTTGTGGATGACGACGTTGCGCTCGATCTCGCTCAGCTTGCGGCCAATCGCTACCCGGATGAATCCTTTGAGCACCGACAAGCCTTCGCCCGGCGCGTCGGGCGCGAGCGGGTTCAGGTCGAGCACATTGATCGTGTTGCCCCCGCGCCTTGTCATATCAATGTACACGCCGCCCAGGTCGTCGCACAGCGGGCGAAACTCGTTTTCGAGGTCAATCGCAAACACGCGATGGCCCAAAGGAACCGCCGTGTCAACAAACGATTTGAAAAACGTGGACTTGCCGCGCCCCGATTGGCCCAGCACGACCATTGTGCCGTTAGCGACTTCGGACGCGAACGGATCGAGCACGACCCACGTCCCGGTGTGGCGATGGACGCCCAGGTGCATCCCGCGTTCCGGCTCGTAGTAGGTCTTGCGCACAAAGGGAAACATTCCCCCGATGGCGCGCGAGGTCATGTTGCGCGTGCGGCGCAGCCGGTCGGTGCCGGTCGGCAGCAGCGAGTGAATGCCTTGCTCTTGCAGGGAGCTGGCGCGGTAAAAGCTCGCGTCAGCGCGTTTCAGCGCGTCCTCAAAGCGCCGCGAGGTTTCGTCCAGGCCGGCGGCATCCGACGCAAAGACGGCGATGTACCAACCCATCTGGTAGACTGTCTCGCCTTGCAGTTCCAACTCTGCCAGTTGCGCCTCCGCCCCGCCCAGTTCGCGGTCGCGTGTAAAGCTGCCCAGGCGTCCCTGCCGCGCGTCGTCAATGCGCGAAGCGGCCAGCACCGTGCGGCGGCGTTTGAGGGCTTCTCTGACCTGCGCTTCGTCTTCCGGCCAGATGAACTGTGACATCCAGGTTTGAGCCGGAAAGTGATACAGCAGCGTGGGATCGAATGTCTTGCCGGCGGGCAGGTCGTAGATGAAATACACCCGGCCGTGAATGTTGCCCATGCGAAACGAGTCGGGTTTGAGCTCCAGGTCGCTGGGGGCCAGGTCATCTTGCAGCGTCGTCTCGCCGGCGCGCAGCGCGTCTTGGCCGGGCACTGGCTCAACCATCACACCGGGCGCTACTTTTTTCAGAGCGTCTTTCAGATTTAGATTCTTGAGTAGTTTCATATTTGCCCACTCCCCTGGCCGTTGCCACTTGGTGGCGTGGTTACCGCTTCCGGCCCCAATGTGATGAGCGATGGCATCAGCCGTAGTTGCGGCGTTTGCTTACCTGCCTGTGCAAATAGGTCCGCCACAGGGCTGCCGGACTGGTGGTAAAACCAGTAGATGACCTCGGCCACTTCTTGCTCGCTCAACAGGCGGCACTCCATCGCGGCCTGGCCCAGCCCGGCCGTCACCTGGCCGAGCAGTTGATCCAGCTTTTGCTTGCCGGCCTCTATCGCTTTGGGCGTCAGCCGGTTGCTGCCGCGCACCAGCAGTGGGTTGTGAAAGACGACGATAAAGTAGCGGCTCTCGATAGGGCGCACCAGCTCAAGCGATCGCTCGATGAATCGCTGCATACTTGCCAGCCGGTCGGCCATACGCTGGAGGCGGCGGGCTTCTTGGGGATCGGGCACTTGAGCCGCGGCGCGCGCCTCCTGGGCGGCGCGTTCTTCCAACCGCGCCAGGTAAGCCGACAGGTTCTGCGGGCAACTGCCCATCACGATCTGGATGGCGTTGGGAAAGCGCACTGACGAGACAAAGCGGCCAAACTGCTCTTTGATCCAGGCGGCCTGCGCCGGCTCCAGCATACTCAAATCAATCGGCTGGATTTCCAGCACGTAGGCCAGCGTGCCGTCGTTAGCGATGAGCACGCCGTCTACAAACTTTTCAACGTTAATGTGCGCCTGGGTGGGCGGCAGTTGTTTTGTCATCGTGTCCTTCGCTTGCTCTTTTTGTTCCTGGACTGGCCGGCCTCGATAAACTTTTGCCGGGCGGCTTGCTTGAGTTGCCGCAGCTCGCTGACAAGGTCGTTGACGTGCTGCTCAAACTCGGTATAGCTTGTGCAGATTGGCGTCACCAGGATATTGCCGCGATGATCCTGGTTGACTTGAGCCATGGCAATGTTGACAATGGGGGTGTCGCTATTTTCAACGCGCAGGCTGAACGTGTTTGTCATTGGCTTCTTTCCTCAGTGGTTTCCTCTGACCAGGCCTCATCCTATCCGCAAGTATTCGTTCGCTGCCATCAGCGTCACCAGCAGGCGCGCCATGGGCAACACGCTTTGCTCGATCAAGGTAACCAAAATTTTCAACAGTGATATGCCAGTTTGATTCAGGGTCTCTGGATCACCGGGCGCAGGCGTGAGCAGCCGCGAGCAGGACGATTCGGGCGTCCAGGTTGGCCTCAAAGTCGCCGTGGGTGAAATTCGGATCGCTTGAACTGTGCTGGTCTGTGTTGATACCGACGATCCCTGGGCAAGCGCATTGCCAATTACCAGGATGCCCGCCGTAATGAGCACGAGAGCCAGCAAGACGGCCGCTGCAATCGCGGCGACATACAGCCGATTGAGGGGCGGCAGCCTGCTTTTCACGCTGGGGCGCTCGGCCTGCGCTACAATCACGCTAATGTTGTCCGAGCCGCCGGCGGCGTTAGCCAGCTCGATCAATTTGTCCGCGGCCTGTTCAGGGCCGTGGCTGCTCACCACATCGAGCAGGACTGCATCGGGCACGTGCTCGGTCAGCCCATCCGTGCACAGCACCAGCGCGTCGCCCGGCATGAGCGCGACCGAGCGCATATCCACCTGCACCGTTGGGTTCGCTCCAATCGCCCGGGTCACCACGTTGCGCTGAGGATGCGTCTTGGCTTGCTCCGGCGTCAGGATGCCGGCCTCTACCTGCGCCGCTACGAGCGAGTGGTCGGCGGTGATTTGTGTGATCGAGTTGCCGCGCACAAGATAAGCCCGGCTGTCGCCCACGCTGGCGACGTGCGACTGGTTCCCAATCACTGCCGCTGCCACAACCGTCGTGCCCATCCCGGCCTGCGCGGGATTGGCGCGCGCCAGTTGATACACCTCCAGGCTGGCGACCTGGACCGCCCACAGCAAGCGCCTGGCCGGATCGGGCGAGCGTTCAGCTGAGCGCGGCTCGACTGAGCTCGCCGAAGTCTCACGCCGAAGCCCGCCCGCG
>JBGSMF010000071.1:0-35381 GCA_041740315.1 Thermoflexales bacterium | reverse complement strand
CAGATCGCGATCTGCCCCTACGCGATCTGCCCCTACGCGGGCGCGGTAACCAATGGCACGCGCCGTCCACAGCGAGGCCCAGCACTTTTTGACCGCTTCAAGCACGTCACCCGCGCCACGCACATTGAGAAAAGTATCCTGCTGTCCGGCAAAGGAGGCTTCCGGCAAGTCTTCGGCGGTTGCCGAAGAGCGCACAGCTACGGCGGATTGGGGAGTGGAGAGTGGGGAGTAAAGATTGGTGAGATCAGCATAGGCAGCTTGAATTGCCGCCGCGACATCAGCAGGAACAAGCCCAGCGTCAAAGAGGGCGCGGATTTGCCGGGAGGCGCTTTCCAGTGTAGAGGGTTGTGTCACATCTACCTTTTCTAGTGCGGCCAGGATGCGCGGCTGCAAATCATTCTCTGCCACGAATTGCTTGTAGGCTGCCGTGGTCACGTGAAAGCCCGCCGGCACAGGCAGACCGGCTTTCACCAAACGAGCCAGCGAAGCACCCTTGCCACCCACGGTTTCCAACGTGGCCTGAACATCAGTTAGCGGCAACACATACTTGGATATCGAGCTCACCTTCACATTGCACCTCTTACCAAACTCCCGGCACTAGACGATAACGAACTGACCTAGTGTACTCCTTGTAACCGGGTAATTCTTTCTGAAGAATGTCATCCTCTAAAGCTGTGCGCACGCAAGTAGCTGCAATCACCAGCAACGTGGGAATGGCTACCCACCACGAACCGAAAAAAAACGGCGCGGCAACCCAACTCAACAGGCCGCCAGCATACCCCGGATGCCGTACAATCCGATATGGCCCAGTATCTATAACACTGTGACCGCGATCCGTCTGGATGCGCACGTGAGAGGAAAAGAATCGGTTTTCGACCATGGCCCAGGTACCCATGGCGCTACCCAAAACGAGCAAGAAAAGCGCAGTCAGTTGAACGCTGAGTGGAAAGGACGGCGACCAGCCGAATCGGTAATCAAGCCCTGCGATAATCCAGGATACTATGGGTCCATAAATGGCAATGACAGAAACCAGAACTTTATCCCATGATTTTGTATCTTTTTGCGCGCCTGCCTTTGCGCGCTCTATGGCCAGGTCGGGGTTTTTGAGTATGATCAGACCCCGGCTTACACCAAGCACAGCTATCGTAACTACTACATAAGCCCAGGCTACCCACCACTTTAACGTACCGGCCGCAATGAACAAGATTGCCAACGTGAATATAGCAGTAAACACAAATCGGATCGCTAGACGCGCGCCGATAGGCTTGGAATTTTGTGTCATCGCTCACTCCCTTCTTCCCACGTACAGGCCGTAACCAAAATACTCGTCGAGGTTTTGGGGCACAATCCCGCCCTGGCGCACACTCTTGACGAATTTTCGATACGCCGGATTTTGGGTATACAAGACCAGCATACGGAGCGCGCTGCCGATCATGCCGCCCAAACCATAGCGCCGCAGCAACAACCCAGCCTCCTTCTTTGTGTCAACTGGATGGACCTGCGCCGTGATGTCCTGTAACCCGGCTTTCTCCAACAAGCCCACCCAATCGTCGGCGGGCAGCGGTTGCACGCTAGCGCCCACATCCTGAGAGACCCAGGCAATCAATTCTGGCGGAGGTGGCACCTTGAGCCAGGTGGACTCGGCCAGCCCCACGTATCCGCCCGGCCGGGTCACGCGCGCGTATTCGTTGACCGCGCGCTGCTTGTCTTCTGGAAAACAAGTTACGGATTCGGTGATGACAGCGTCGAACAAATCATTCTCGAAGGGAAGGCTCTGGGCGTCGGCCACCCGGAACTCGACCCGATCCGCCACTCCCTCTCGCCTGGCCCGTTCTTCGGACCGCTCGACCATCTTGGCGCGAATATCTACCCCCACCACGCGGCAGCCATAGCGTTTGGCAAGAAAGCAAGGTGTCACCCCGGCGCCGCAACCCACGTCCAGGACATATACGCCATCGCCGATGTGACACAAGCCGGCGAGTTCTTGCGTGCACTCGAGGCCGCCAAAATGCTTGGTAAGCCCCGCCTCGGCGGCGAAATCAAAAAAGCTTTGTTGATTTTCCATTTGAGCGCCCCCTAGCCTGGCCTAGCCAGAACCTACCACACGCCCGGCAGCAAGCAATAGCGCACGCGCGCCGCGTACTCTTTGTAGCCGGGCAATTCCTCGTAAAGGGTCTTGTCTTCCATTGCTGTGCGCACAATCAAGACCAAAATGACGAGCGCGGCCGGAATGACGGCCCACAGTGAATTGAGCATGAACGGTGTGGCCAGGTGCAGCAAAATAGCACCAGCATAACCCGGATGGCGCATGTAGCGATACGGCCCGCTCGAAACGACGCTGTGCTGGCGGTCAGACTGGATGCGGACAGTTGCGACAAAGAACGAGTTGGCCGCCATTGCCCACACGAGCAGCACATCGTGGCCCAATATCGCCGCAGCCAGACCGAACAATTGCACTGCCAGCGGCAACGGCGGCGACCAACTCCACCGCACATCCAGACTGGCGACAACATACGCGGCTACCATCAGCACTCCCATCAGGCTCAAGAGAACCATGTCCCATTTCTTGGTGCCAGAGTAATTAGGCCGGGCACGCTCGGCTAACATGGCCGGGTTGACCGGCAAGATCAAGATGGCCGTGGCTGCGCTCCAGATGATGTATATGGCCGACAACGCCCAACCCATCCACCAATCCCACCGGCCCACGATGCCGAACAGGATGCCTATCAAAATCAGATTGCCCAGCGTTTCGCGGACCAGCCAGCGAATCGCTCCGCGCCGCACGTTGAGTGTAGCGATGGTTTGAGATAGATTTGAATTCATTTCTTTACCTCCATCGCGTCAAGACGCGCAACAGAAACCAGCGCCAGGTTCAAATCCCAAATTTTGTTCAAGATGCCACGCAAAGCAGCCTGATCGGCTACAACGCCCGTCAGGGTGGTTACAGACACGTCACCCTCAACCGAGATGGACATGCCATCGAACCAATCCGACCAATTTCCGCCCAATTCGCCTTGTATCTTGATCTGGTAAACCACTTTGACCGCTTTTCTTTTATGAGCCATAGCCGCCTTTCCTGGACTTGGGTGTGTTTCAAATGAGTTGAAACTTGCCTAGAAACCAGGTTTTTCTGAAAAAACCTGGTTTCTTTCAAATGAAATGAAACACACCCCCTGAACTTGCCTTAAAAGTCGCTGGCAGGCATCTCTTGTGGGAATCTTGACAAACAACAGTATAAGCAAAAATTGGATGAGTCGTCATCATCAAAATTGAGGATTGTGTAGGGGAAAAAGTAGCATGGTCAAGCTAGAGCAAACTTTTTTCTTTTGCGCGCGCCACGGCTTGGTAACGGCTATGAACATCTAGCTTGGCATAGATATTTTTAATATGAGACCGAACCGTGCTCACAGAGACAATTAATTCTTCCGCAATCTCGGCGGCCGACAGGCCGCTGGTCAAAAGCCGCAGCACTTGCATCTCGCGCTCGCTCAGCGGCTCGACCATTTCAGGCCTGGGGTGGCCAATTTTTGATTGGTCCGACGAGATACAAGTGTCGCCAAATGCCGCCAGTAGACGGTCTATGTAAGCAAGCAAACGCCGTAATGTATCCATCAGTTTGTGGCGAGGCAGTTCTGAAATCTGGATTCTGCAATCTAAAATCAATAATCTCATCGGCTCGCCTTCATCCACAAACAGGCGCACATAGCCTTCTGGCTCGGCGCGAGTCAGGGCGCGCTCCAAGGCAACCACAGCACTGGCTAGCTCACCTTGGGCTTGAAAAGCCAAGGCCCGCAGGGCATCAATCTCGATCAAGCGGCCAATTCGCCCGCGCTGCTGCATTTGCGCTTGCACCTGGTCGAGCACTGCCAGCGCCTTGGTGGGCTGCCCTTGGGCAATCAGCAACCGGGCCAACACAAGCTGTTCATACTTGCGCAAGTGTCGGTTGAGGTACGAGTCGTTATCTTTTAGGTCAAGCCCCAGTTTGCTATCCACATGCCGCTCTTGAACCCACCGGGCCACAGCCGCCAGGTTGCCCTGCCTCACCCAAAGCAGCGCCTGACACATTGCCACAGTCCAATCATCAACTTGGGTGGCGTCAAATTGCGCCGCCAGCTCTTGCGCCAGTTGAATGAAATGCTGCGCGCCTTTAACATCGCCCTGCGCCTGCTTGAGGCGCGCCAGAGAAATATATCCATCGAGCAGGCTCACTTTGCCCCAACGCTTGCCCAGCTCAAGGCCCTCTTCCAGATAGTCCGTTGCGGCGTCAAAATCATTCCATTCTCGTGCCAGTTCGCCCAACCCCATCAACGCTATGCCGGCGACCGGCAATCGCTGGCCGGCCGGGTCGGTGACCAGTTCTAGCGCCTGTTGATAAATAGACTGCGCTTTTAAAAGCTGCCCTTGTGTCAGATGCAACTCGGCCAGGTAACACAAAGCCATGATACCCATCGTAATATTGTTGGTCTGCTGACCCAGCCGAAAGACCTCGTCCAAAGCTTGCCGACCGGCCTCAACATCGCCTTCGTCAAAGCACACAGCAGCCTTGCTAAAAGTAGCAAAGCCGCGCATAAAGACCTCGCTTTCCGGCAACTGTTCCAATGCCTGCCGAGACAACTCGGCAGCGCGGGCGATTTGGCCTTGAAACAAGGCCACAAAGGCATGCAAGGCTGCCGCCTGAGCAGAGACAGCTTGCGAACCCTCAGCGGCCTCTTGCAGGCGCGCCAGTACCCCAGCCCACGGGTGACCACTCATCAAAAGCGCCCAGGTGTAAAAGACACCCAGAGAAGGATAGCTGCGCGCCAATTCATCGGGCAAAGCCTGCATCCATCGCAAAAAGGTGGCGACCTCGCTGCGCATCAGCGTGGCTTGGGCCACCTGCTCCACCATGCGCGCGGCGCGTTGAAAATCTTGGGCAGCCAAGGCATAGTCAATCGCCTCGGCCACCAGTCCATTTCGCTCGTACCAGGCGCTGGCCCGGAGTTGCAAAGAGGGCGACAGGTCGGGATAGCTTTGCTGCAAGCGCTGCTGCAACAGATCTGCAAAGAGATGGTGGTAACGATACCATTCTCGCCGATCATCCAACGGCACAATGAACAGGTTGGCGCGTTCTAGATATTCCAACATCGTCTGGCTTGAGACAGGTATTGGGTATTGAGCATTGGGCAGAAGTTGGCTCTCTACGGCCATGACCGTATCACACAGCGAGCCGCATAGCCGCTCCAAAATAGAGGTCTGCAAGAGAAATTGTTGCACAGATTTGGGTTGGCGCTGCAAAACCTCTTCGACCAGATAATCCAATACATAACGGTTGCTGCCTGCAAAGGCCCGTATGAAACCAACCGGATCGCCTTGCCCTTGCGCCACCATAGGTTCCAGCGCAAGCGCCGCCATGTGCAGGCCAGCAATCCAGCCCTCAGTGCGAGCAGCCAGCGCAGACACAGCATCAGAAGCAAGCCCCAGTCCCTTGACATGGTTGAGAAACTCGGCGGCTTCGTGGGGCATAAAGCGCAGGTCGCTTTGGCGCAATTCGGTCAATTGTCCGCGAGCGCGCAGACGCGCAATAGGCAGAGGCGGATCAGCACGAGTAGAGATAACCAGGCACATTTGCGCCGGCAGATGATCGAGCAAAAAAGCCAGCGCGTCATAGATTGGCTGAGATGTCACCAGGTGCATATCATCGAGGACAAGGACAAGGGTGGGATTTGCCGCAGCGTGCCTGCCAGGCAAGGTCGCAATTTGATTAATCAGCGCCGCCAGGGCATCCTGAGGGGGCTGCTGCTGAAGATCAAGAATGTTTTTGCCAATATCAGGTTCAAACGCCTGCAGCCCGGCAACAACATAAGCCAGAAAGCGGGCTGGGTCGTCATCGCCTTCATCCAGCGCGAGCCAGCAAAATTTGACACCTGGCTTGAGCTTGGAAATCCATTCAGCAAGCAGCGTGGTTTTGCCAAAACCAGCCGGCGCAGAAACCAGCAAGAGCTTGTGCCCCAGACGCACACCTTCATCCAGGCGCTCTAGCAAGCGCTTGCGAGCTACCAACCCCGGCTGGATCGGCGGCATATAGAGTTTTGTGCTCAATAGCGGCGCAGTCATTGTAACTATCACTATTATACACCAGCGCGCAGCAAGGCTAGGTGGGTCGGCAAAGCCGACCCGAAGCAGTTTCGGGCTATATAGAGTCTCAGTAGATCCAATTTTGGGAGCGGCGCGGGCTCCCACGCCCGCGTTTCTGCCTTTGCCAAGCACACAATGGGCGGCGTGGGAGCCGCCCCCGCTAGAATTTTGGATCTACTGAGTCTAGAACTGTCTAGAACCAGGTCAGGCAGACAGGTTTCTGCACGGTCACAAAGAGCTTGTTGACAATATCTACATATTGAGCATCCGAGATGCCCGCCAGCCCATACTGATACAGGTGCTTGAAATCCACTGCGCCCATCAACAACGAGGAAAAGTTTGAAATATCAAGCCGGATTTCTACATCATAGCCACAACCATCATCTGCCAACTGCGGCGCGCCACGTTCAAAGCGAACAATCACACTGCCGTCGTTGTCTGGCAAGAAACTATCACGCACAGAGAGCTTGAGCGCGCATGTCTGGCCGCCAAAGTTGTGGTCGGCCAAGACCTGAAAAACTCGCCGCGTATCAACCACCCGGTACATAATACCCACTCCCTGGGCATTGCACTCGTGGTAAAGCTCGGCCAGCATAGCGCCGGTTCCATCGCGTGGATCGTGGAGCAAATGGTGAAAAGTGTCGTCTTGCAGGTCAAAAACGATGGCATTGACCTGATCGGCCTGGGTGTGCAAAAAAGCCAGCAGCCCCGCAAGCGATTCTGGGGTTTCATGAACCAGTTCGGGAATATGGATGTTGTGCGGAAGGAAATTGTCTGGATCGAGCGAGCGGAAACTAAAAACGGCATAGCCCATCACCTGACCGCCTTCCCAATAGCCCACAATGTGGTTGCGAGGGTTCTCAAAGAGGCGGTTCAGCTCATAATCCGATTTGGCAATCAGGCCATTGGTTCTTGCCATATGCCGGTTATAGCATTCGCGCAGGGCTGGCTTGTCCTCTGTCCTAAGAAATCGAACGTTTTCTTTGCAGCCTCCTCGCGGCAAGCTGGCTGGGTTCACCGTATATCGGCTCATTTTGGCGCCATAGCCAAAGCCCATCTTGGCATAGAAATCGGGGCGAAAAGGATACAACATCGTCATACAAGCCCCGTGTTCTCTATAATAGCTGATGAAATAGGCGATCATGTCTCGGGCTACTTTTTCCTTTTTGTGCAATAGGTCCACCGCCACCATGCCCACGCCCCCAGCCGAGGCGTTGGTAGACAGCAAGCGCATGGTAAAGTGATGAAAGCGCATTCCACCCAAGAGCTGTCCCTGGCGAAACAGGCCGTACAAGTCTATTGTTGGGTCTTGAAGCTGGGCCATAAAACGCTCTTTGGTTTTACGCCGATCTTCTTCCGAAACGATCTTGATGCCCGGATAGGCATTGGCAGCAATAATGACAAATGCATCCAGGTCTTGCTCGGTTAACTTTCTTATCTGATTCACTGATGGCCTCCACTGTGTCAAGATTGAGATTGTTGCAAGCGTTTGCGTTTTTCTCCTCTTACGGCAGGCTGTTAGCCCATTAGAGTTTATCGGAAATAGCAGGACGGGCATCCCCATGCCTGTCCGCCAACGTATGGGGATACGTTGGCTGCGTTATTTCCGATAAACTCTATTATATATCAGAACGCCGCCCTTCCGAAATTGGACAACCGTCCAATAAGAAAATTCCCCACTTGGCCGATGTATGGCGGCCTCCTTTTATCCTATAATCATCATAATCATCATAATCACCCTAGTCACAACAAACCCGCTCGCCAGCCAAGCCGCCGCCAGGCTGCTTGGCAAATTCATAAATGAAGGAGAAGAGAAATGTCTAGCAAGAAAGCAAAGCTTTCGCAGTGGTGGAGCCAACGGCCCCCTGTGGATAGAAAGTTTTATACTTTCCTATACCATAAAAAACTGTGGACGTTAATTGGGCTGGTCATGATTGCCAGCCTTGTCTTGAGCGCCTGCGGCACACCCACGCCCGAGACAATTGTTCAAACCGTCGTCGTCAAGGAACCCGGCACAAACACAGAAAAGATTATCGTCGTCACCACCACCCCCGAACCAACCAAGCCGGTTGAAAAGCCGCAAGTGCTGCGGGTCAACCTGGGCACCTACCCCGACACCATTGACCCCCAAAAATCATCTTTTGTCAACGAGATTGCGCATCTGAAGCTGATCTATGAAGGATTGACCGCACTCAACGAAAAACTAGAAACCGTGCCCGGCTCGGCTGAAAAGTGGGAATACAACGCAGACGCCACCGAGCTGATCTTTACCCTGCGCGACGGACTTCAATACAGCGACGGGGTAATCTTGAACGCCATGCGCTTCAAGTATTCAATCACGCGCAACATTAACCCCGAAACCGCCGGTGAATACGGCGGCATCACCGACGAGATTGTGGGCGCCTCGGAGTGGCGTTATGGCGAGGGCGACGCCCAGACCCAGGGCCAGGCCACGGTTGACCAAAGCATCCAAGCGTTGGATATGGCCGGCAATCCCTGCACCGATTACAATCAAGCCGATTGCCGCGTCCTCAAGATCAAGCTGACTCGCTCGGCCCCCTATTTCCACACAGTTATGGGCCTGTGGGTGGCCTACCCGGCGCGGCAAGAATTTATTGAAGAAGGCGGCGACATTTGGTGGAACAGCTCCAAGTACCAGGTTGGCAACGGCCCCTACGCGCTCAAGAGCCTCGAGCCATTCGTGCGCGGAATGTTTGTGCCCAACCAAAACTATTGGGGCGGCGCAAGCAAAGTTGATATCGAATTCTCGTACATCACCGACAGCGCCATCTCTTTCCAGGCCTACAAGAACAATGAGTTTGACATTATCCCGCTGGCCTCGGAAGACCTGGAGGCAGTGCAGGCCGACCCGGTTCTCTCCAAGGAAGCCATGATTTATGCCGGCAATTGCACCATTGCCCTATTTTTCCACAACGGCAAGGAACCCTTTAACGATCCCAAGGTGCGCCAGGCATTTGCCACGGCCATTGACCGCGAAGCGTATGTTCGGGACGTTTTAAAGGGACTGGCTCTGCCGACCCTGACCTGGATTCCCAAGGGCTTTCCTGGCTACCAGGAAGGCGAGACCCGCTGGGCGTTTGACCCAGAAGCAGCCAAGAAATTGATGGCCGAATCCAGCTATGGCGCGGTGGACAAGTTGCCCAAGATTGTTGACACCTTTGGCGACACCCCGCGCAACCGCACCCGCCACGAATGGCTGGTAGCCAAGTTCAAGCAAGCGTTGGGCGTTGACATCGAGCTGAACCCGGTCGAAACAACCACCTATACCGCCCTGACCAAAGACCCCGCCACTGCGCCGCAGATGTATCTCTTGGGCTGGTGCTCAGACTATCCCGACCCACAGAACTGGCTGAGCGTGTACTTTAGAAGCACCGCCGAGCACGCCAAAGATATTCAATATGCCAGCGCCGAGTTTGACAAGTTAGTAGACGAGGCCGACTCTACCATTGATCCAGCCAAGCGCATGGAACTGTATGCCCAGGCCCAAGATTTGATAACAAATCAAAGCCCGGTCGCGTTCATGTACAACACCGTCAACTCGTACATGGTCAAGCCGTGGGTCAAGGGCATCAAGCCCACCCCCCAAGATGCCGGCTGGCCGGGCGATGTTGACCCCACCGCCATTGACATTGACACCTCGATGCTGCCCTAAGCGATAACTAGCGAGCAAGGCCATCGGGGCTTGCAAGCCCCGATGGCCTTGCCCAAGATGGAGGCGGCGCTATGGTCAAGTTTATTGTAAACCGCGCGCTATGGATGGTGCCCGTTGTCGTCCTCATCGCGCTTGTAACATTCATCATGATGCATACCGCGCCGGGGGGGCCGTGGGATCGCGATCCTTCACGCCCCTCGATAGACGCCGCCACACAGGCCAGGCTCAACCAGCAATTTGGGCTAGACAAGCCCATGTGGCGGCAATTTGTGGCTTATACTTTTGGCGATTTTGACGACGCAGGCCGATTTGTCTGCGGGGCCATGTGCGGCAACCTGGGACCCTCGTACCGCCAACGTGGACGCACTGTGCAAGACATTCTCTTTGGGATTCCAGAAAACAAGGCTTTTTGGGAAAGCCGCTTTGGCTACTCGGTGCGCCTGGGGTTATTAGCCTTGTCATTTGCAGTCCTGGTTGGAATTCCGGCCGGCATCTTGTCTGCGCTCAATCAAAACACCTGGATTGATTATTTGTGCGCCCTGATCGCCAATTTTGGCGTTTCTGTTCCCAACTTTGTCATTGGTATTTATCTGATTATCATCTTTGCCGTAGGGCTGCACATGATCAGTGTTGTGCCACGCTCGTGGGATGACCCTAAGGTGTGGATTTTGCCGGCGCTGGTGATGGGGTTTGGAACCATGGCCTTTACAGCCCGCCTCACCCGCAGCGCAATGCTAGAAGTGATGCGCCAGGATTATGTGCGCACAGCGCGAGCCAAAGGCTTGGCTTTTCGCGATGTCGTAAGCCGCCACATGCTTAAAAACGCCCTCATCCCCGTCGTGACCATCTTGGGGCCGGCCCTGGCCGGCTTGGTGACCGGGGCCTTTATCATCGAAACCATGTTTGCCTTTCCGGGCATCGGTCGAGAGTATGTGCAGGCCATCGGTAACCGAGACTATTCAATGATTATGGGCACCACGCTCGTTTACGGGGTGATCATTGCCCTGGCTAATTTGAGTGTTGATATCGCCTACGGTTTTCTTGATCCGCGTATCAAGATCCAATAGAGTTTATCGGAAATAACGTAGCCAACGTATCCCCATACGTTGGCGGACTGGCACACTTGCACCTGCGCTGCGCTTGGCCCCTTCGGGAGTGCAGCCTGCCTGGCGCAGACAGGGTGTGGGGATGCCCGTCCTGCTATTTCCGATAAGGTCTAATGAATCTATGGAGGTAATCCATGTCAGCAACTGCTCGAACAAGAGCTCCCGAAGGTCTAATTCTCAACCGTCCCGCGCGCAGCTTGTGGGCAGACGCATGGCATCGCCTGGTGCGCAACAAAGCGGCCATAGGAGGTATGGTTATCATTGCCGCGTTTGTGCTCGTGGCAACTTTTGCTTCCGTCATAGCGCCCCACAATCCGCTCGAGATTAACGACGGGCAAGGCTATTTACCCCCGGTTTGGGTAAAGGAATCGGTCGCCGGCAAAGCAAGCGATTCGCGCTTTCTTTTGGGCACCGACACAATTGGGCGCGACGTGTTCAGCCGCATAATTTACGGCTCACGGGTTTCGATGGTTGTGGGGCTAACGCCCGCGCTGATTATCTTGACCCTGGGCACTTGCATTGGGCTAACCGCAGGCTATGCGGGCGGCCGAATTGACAACCTCTTGATGCGTTTGACCGATGTGGTTTATGCCTTTCCTGGCTTGCTGCTCTATATCATTCTGATGGTCGCACTGCGCGATACCCCCATTGGCAGAATTCTCAACGGATTATTTTTGCTGTTCGTGGCGCTGGCCGTAGTCAACTGGGTCGGCGTAGCCCGCCTGGTGCGCGGCGCGGTTCTGGCAATCAAGGAAAAAGAATTTATCGAAGCAGCCCGCTGCATCGGCGCATCGCACACGCGCATTATGCTGCGGCATATCTTGCCCAACTGCATCAGCCCGCTGGTCGTTTGGATGGCATTTGCCATCCCCAACATGATCATCGCCGAAGCCGTCTTGGGCTATCTGGGCATTGGGATCAAGCCGGCCACCGACCCCAATGATTTCTTTATCACCAGTTGGGGAGTGCTAATGCTTGAAGGTCAGACGACCATCAACATTCAGCCCTGGATCTTGTTTGCGCCCTCGCTGTGTGTAGGCTTGGTGGTCATGGCCTTTACCTTTGTGGGCGATGGGCTGCGAGACGCGCTCGACCCGCGCATGCGCGGCACGCAATAAGGCGTGGGGCATCAACCCCACCTGTTTATCCGAGATTATCCTCTCCAGCAGAGGGGGGCGGTAGACGGCGCACGCCCCCCTCTGCCGCGCATGGTTAGCGCGCCAACCATGTTTTGACGTGGGTGTGTTTCATTTCAGTTGAAAGAAACCAGGTTTTTCCGAAAAACCTGGTTTCTGGGCCGCCGTTTCAACTCATTTGAAACACACCCTTTTGACGTCTGTGCCAGCTTGGACTATACTTGTAACGTCACTGCTCACCCTCCCGCAGGTTTGAGCACTTTTGGATGAGCAAACGCAACTCAATCAGGATTGCCCACCCGCTCAAGCAGCTAATTTTTAACCTGCGGGAGGATAAGCTGAACAAGTAAGATGCCCCCGGCCCTATTGAGCGAATAAATACCATGACAGATCGAAAGCAAAAAAAGCAAGTCTCTGCGAGCAAGCCAGTTGGCCTAGTTTGTAGAGCATGGGCACTGGCTATCTTGCTGGTAGCCTTGGGCAGCAACTTGGGCGCTACCGTTGCAGCTGCCTGGGCCAACGCCCCTTTTGCTCTATCTCAAGCAGCCGTCAACAAGCTCCCCACCCCGCCAGAACCACCCATCAAATTTGAGCGAATTTCTATCGAGCAAGGGCTATCGCAAAGCTCGATTAGTTGCATCCTTCAAGATAGCCAGGGGTTTATGTGGTTTGGCACCGGAGATGGGCTGAACCGCTATGACGGGTACGAGTTCACTGTATACAAACATGACCCCGCCAACCCTTACAGCCCAAGCAGCAACAGAATCACAACCATCTTTGAGGACAAGGACAAGCGGCTATGGGTTTCTTACCAAGATGGCGGCCTCGATCAATATGACCCCCAGACAGGCCACTTTGGCCATTACCTGCAAAATCTGCACCCGTCCATCAATCCCAACCAGCAGCCAAGTTTTGTCTTGTACCAGGATCGAGCCGGCACATTGTGGCTGGGCACTTTTGAGGGTCTATTCAAATACGACAGGCAAGCCGACCAATTTATTCAATATCGCCACGACCCTGCCCTCAATCCACAGCCCAATGACCAACGAACCGGCAAGCAGGTAAACGCCATTTACGAAGATCAGGCTGGTGAACTATGGCTAGGAACTAATGATGGGCTGATCAAGTTCGATAGAGAGACGGAACGTTTCACCATCTACCCCCGCAACCCTAGCACCCCCCTCAGCCCGGCCGGGTCAACTGTGGTGGCAATCCAAGAAAACGATTTTGGAACCTTTTGGGTTGCCTCGGCCTACGGAGGGGTGGGCAAGTTTAGCCGAGACACAGAGCAGTTCACCCTCTATCAAAATGAGCCAGGTAACCCCAACAGTTTGCGCGCTGGCAAGATCAACGACATGTATGTGGACCAGCGCGATAGAGTATGGATACAATTCTCTAGCGGCGGGCTAGATAGATTCGACCCCCAAATAGAGCTCTTTACCCACTACGAGGCCGACCCCAACGACTCCCACAGCCTAAGTCGCAACACAGTCGAGGTGATGGCCGAAGACCAGGCAGGTAATTTGTGGGTGGGCACCCAAGATGGATTAAATCGCTTTAATTGGCCCACCGGGAACTTTACTCAGTATCGCAACGACCCGAATGACCCCAACAGTCTGAGCAACAACAGCATTACGGCCTTGTATCAAGATCGAGCCGGCGCGCTTTGGATCGGCACTTGGGGACAGGGCATCAGCCGGCTCGACCCCCAAAGCTCGCAGTTTACCCATTATCAGATTCCGCCGCAGCCTTCTGACAGCCTGAACCGCAACACGGTCTCTGCAATCTATCAGGACCAGGCCGGCATGCTCTGGACCGGCACGCGCTACGGTCTGAACCAGCTTGACCCCATTACCAACAAGACCGTCTGGTATCGTCATGACCCCAAAGACCCACACAGTCTGGGTAACGATTGGGTTCTATCCATCGCTCAGGGGCCTGCCGAATCGCTCTGGATTGGCACGATGGATGGGCTTGACAAATTTGATCCAGCAAGCGGCCGCTTTACTCACTATCCCGAAGCCTCGCGGATTTCTGACAAAGAAGGCAATACACCATTTGCGATCCTATCACTTTACCAAGACTCTTTGGGCACGCTCTGGATTGGCACCAATGGCGCAGGCCTGGCCAAGCTGGTAGTCAACCAATCCCAAGAAACCGGCCAGCAGACAGAAAAAATCACTCTTTATCAACTTGATCC
This sequence comes from Thermoflexales bacterium, assembly GCA_041740315.1. Taxonomy (GTDB): domain Bacteria; phylum Chloroflexota; class Anaerolineae; order Fen-1058; family Fen-1058; genus JBGSMF01. The sequence continues at coordinate 21,152 of JBGSMF010000071.1, read as the reverse complement.
AAGCGACAGCCGCAACGATTTGAACCCCCACAACCTCATCAATGTAATCTTTCAAGATCAAGAAGGCATACTGTGGCTGGGCACCTATGGAGGGCTAGACAAGCTCGACAGCGCCGCTGGAACATTTGCTTCTTATCAGCACAATCCCAATGACCTCAGCAGCTTGAGCAAAGGCGAGGTTTTATCTATCAAGCAAGATCGTTCTGGAACACTGTGGATAGGGACCAACGGCGGCGGGCTAAACCGCTTTGATCGAGAAACAAAAACCTTTACCCATTACACCGAAAAAGATGGGTTACCCAACAGCGTCATCTATGCAATTCTGGCAGATGACCTGGGGAACCTCTGGCTCAGCACCAATAATGGCCTGTCCAAATTCAACCCTCAAACCAAAACTATAAGGAATTATGACCAAAGTGACGGCCTGCAGAGCAATGAATTCAACGTAGGCGCATACTATCAAGCCAGCGATGGCCGCTTGTTTTTTGGGGGCGTCAACGGGTTGAACATCCTTGATCCAGCCGGCATCCAAGACAATGCCTACATTCCCCCCATCGTTTTGAGCTCTCTAACCCAGGGTGGCCTGCCCATTGCCCTTGACCAAGCTGTCGAGGGCGCCACTGCCGTTACTTTGGGCTGGCCCGACAACTTTTTCGAATTCGAGTTCGCCGCGCTCAATTACAGCCAGCCACAGAAAAACCAATACGCTTACATGCTCGAAAACTTTGACCGGGGTTGGAATTACATTGGCGCAAGACGTTTTGGGCGCTACACCAATTTGCCCGGGGGAAACTATACTCTCAGGCTCAAGGGATCAAACAACGACGGGGTATGGAATGAACAAGGCCTCGCGTTAAAAATCACCGTCCTGCCGCCCTTTTGGGAAAGCTGGTGGTTCAGGGGCCTAGTTGGACTGATTGTCCTGGGCAGCGTGATCGGGGGCTATCAATGGCGAGTGAGAAATATTGCCGCCAAAAATCGCGAGCTAGAAGCCCTGGTGGCCGAAAGAGCCTATGCGCTGGAACAAAGAACACTGGAAACAGAGCAAAGACAGCAAGAGCTAGAGGCGCTATACCGCGCCGACGCCGAACTGCACCGCCACCTTCACCTTGAGCAAGTGCTACAAACCCTGGTTGACACAGCCGTAGACATCCTTCATGCCGACAAAGGCTCGCTGATGGTATGGGATGAGCAGCGCAGAGGGTTGGTTTTGCGCGCTTCTCATGGGTTCAGCCCTCACACAATCGGGCAAATGTTTTTTGCGCCAGGCCAGGGGGTAGCCGGGCTGGTCGCCACCACGGGCGAGCTTGTCATCGTGGAAGACACACATACAGACCCGCGCGCCTCCAGGCACATCGTTGAGCCAGAAGGCATCTACTCATTTATGCAAGTGCCCATCAAGATTGGCGGTCAAGTCTTTGGCGTCTTTAGCGCAGACTATACTCAACCGCACGCCTTTCAACCGGCCGAAAAGCGGCTATTGATTGCCCTGGCCCAGCGAGCCGCTTTGGCCATCGAGAATGCGCAACTGTACGAGCAGGCGCAAGAATCGGCCGTGGTAGAAGAACGCAGCCGCCTGGCGCGCGACCTGCACGATGCCGTCACACAGACTTTGTTTTCGGCCAGCCTCATTGCCGAGGCGCTGCCCAACATCTGGGAGACCGACCCCAATGAGGGTCGGCAGCTTTTGGGAGAAATGCGCCGGCTCAGCCGGGGGGCGCTGGCCGAAATGCGCAGCCTGCTCTTGGAACTGAGACCAACCGCCCTGGTAGAAGCCAGCCTGGGCGACCTGCTGCGGCAACTGGCCGAAGCCGTCACCGGGCGCAAAGACGTCAGTGTGAGCGTAACGATAGAGGGTCAATGCAGCCTGCCACCCGATGTTCACGTTGCCCTTTACCGGATTGCCCAAGAAGCATTAAACAACATTGTCAAGCACGCCCACGCCAAGAATGTCACGGTGGGCCTGCATTGTACCGCCCTGGCGGCTTGCCGCCCAACGCCATCCCCCTACCCTTCTGGGCAAGAACATGGGATAATAGTCGAACTAGCCATTCGCGACGATGGCTGCGGCTTTGCCCTCGACCGCATCGCGCCGAACCGAATGGGATTGGGCATCATCCGCGAGCGCGCCCAAGCTATTGGGGCAGAACTGGAAATCAAGAGCCAGATTAACCAGGGAACGAGCATCACCGTTATTTGGAGCAACAAAAAACTAGTGAATGGAGAATAGCATGAGCATAGCCACTCCTATTCGGGTAATGATTGTAGATGACCACGACATGGTTCGCAAAGGCTTGGCGGCTTTTTTAAAGACCACACCCGATTTGAAACTGGTGGGCGAAGCCAGTAACGGCCAACAGGCCCTGCAAATATGTGAACAAACTCTGCCAGATGTCATCTTGATGGACCTGGTCATGCCAGAGATGGATGGCGCCACCACCACGCGCGCCATTCGAGCGCGCTGGCCGCACATACAGATGATTGCCCTGACAAGCTTTCAGGAAAAGGAATTGGTGCGCAATGTGCTGCAGGCTGGGGCAATTGGCTATCTGCTGAAAAATGTGTCAGCAGACGATCTGGCCGAAGCAGTCCGAGCAGCCCATGCCGGACGTTCTACGATGGCCCCCGAGGCGGTCCAAGCATTGATCCAAATGGATGCTACCCAAGAACCGATTCCAGGTTACGCTCTCACGCCACGCGAACACGAGGTTTTGGCCTTGATGGTCGAGGGATTGAACAACCCAGAGATCGCCGAAAAACTGAGCGTTAGTCTGTCAACCGCGCGGGCGCATGTCAGCAACATATTGTCTAAACTGGGGGTCTCTAATCGCGCCGAAGCGGTCGCCCTGGCTCTCAGGCGCAAGCTGATCTCTTGAGCAGCCCCGTCGGCTCGCAAGAGACAAATTAGACATTCATCCAGTAACAAAACCCCCCAACCAGCCAATGCCCCAGGGGGGCTTGTGTTTTATACTGAATCTGACAAAAATTGACCAGCCTATAGCCCGTTTTTCGCAGTTCGCGCATCCCTACACCCTGTCTGCCGCCAGGCACAGGTGCAAGCCTGCCCTGCCTGCGGCCACTGACGCGGCACGCGGCAGCAGGCTGGACGGGGCAGTCCAGGGTGTGCGCGAACATTCCCGGCAATCGGCTTGCATGGAGATGCAAGCCCACGGGCAAAATCTAGGCTATAGGCGCAAGGACAAGAAAAGTGCGCATTTTGCTTGCCGATGACCAAACAAGAGTGCGCTTTGCGTTACGTGTACTGCTAGAACGTCAAACAAATTTCCAAATTGTAGGCGAAGCGATTGATGCGCAAGATTTGATGCTCTTGGCAAGCACAACCGATTGCAACCTCATCCTGCTCGATTGGGAATTGCCAGGCCTGCCACCGGCCTGCCTTGTCTCGATGCTGCGCAAGACACGGCCTCACGTGTATGTGATTGCCCTGAGCGGGCGGCCAGAAGCGCGCCGGGCGTCAATGGAAGCCGGCGCCGATGCTTTTGTCAGCAAGACTGACCCCCCAGAGCGGCTATTGGCAGCAATAAACAACTGCGCCGCGCCCCGCTCAGCTTGACAAACATACGAAATCAACGGGGAATGATCGAGAAAAACAACCCCATAACCTCACCCTGATTGCGGTTGCTCAATTAGATCAGCTTTGCTCTGCCTTTTAAAAGGGCGCGCAAGTGGCTCTCGACTCTTTTGATGAACGGCAGGGCCTGAGCGCGCCAGTTTGGGTTGGGGTCGCCAAGAATAAAATTGGCCAGGCCAAACCCGCGCGCGGCGATAAAGGCGTCAATTTCGCCAGGGTAACACTGGCAACGAGTTTAGTCAAATGAACCATGCCGCTATTCCAAGAGTATTATTACAGAGCACCAATGAAACCCAAAACCCACTCCCGGCTAATTTTGATATTGCTCATGGCTTTTCTGGTGACCCAGGCAACCGCCACCGTCAAGCAGATGCCATCACAATCGCTTGCCACATCCCGGCAACTGGCGGCTGAAATCGAGGCGCTGCGCCAACTGGCCGACTTGGATGAACCTGACCAGTTAGCCACAAATCTGGATCGCAGCGTTGCGCGTGTGCCCGCGGGCGAATTTATAATGGGCAGCAACACACATCACGATAACGAAAGACCCCAACACATCGTCTACCTAGATGCCTTTGAAATTGACCGTTACGAAGTGACCAACGCGCAATACCAACGCTTTGTAAAGGCCGCCGGGCGCGAACCACCCCTGCACTGGTCGGGCAGTGACTATCCACCAGGCCAAGCCGATTACCCCGTGGTTGATGTGGCCTGGGTAGACGCCGAGGCCTATTGCGCCTGGGCCGGCAAGCGGCTGCCTACCGAGGCCGAATGGGAAAAGGCCTGCCGTGGCGCCGATGGGCGCACTTTTCCCTGGGGTGATGAGTGGAGATCAGATCGAGCGAACGTCAATGTATCTACACCGCCATCCAAAAATATAGACAACCTTCGGGCGTTGCTGGCGGTCACCCCGGCCACATCAAGCGCGCCTGGGCTGCGCCCCGTCGGGTCATATCCGGGTAATGCCAGCCCCTACGGCGTGCTTGACATGGTGGGTAACGCTTCGGAATGGGTGGCCGATTGGTACAACTGGGGAGGCTACCAAGACATGCCCGCCACAAATCCTCTCAACCTCAGCCCACCGTGGAACCGCTGCTTACGCGGCAGCGCCTGGTTCGACCCCTACGGCGGCGCAGCCTGGGCGCAAGACCAAAGCCGCTGTTCGGCGCGCAATTCTTCACACGTCCCCACTGATCCTCGCGTGGGCTTTCGCTGCGCCCGTCCAACACCTTGACAACCAGGGGAACACACCCACACACATCGTCCGCGTGCCGCCCAGCGATTTACGCAAGAGTCACCCTCATCCTCGGCCTTCCGCTACGCCACAGGCTGGGGGTGAGGGCATGCAATGCAGCTTGACGAATATGCCAAGTGCGGTGAAAATAAGCCCTATGCAGGCAAAATCGTTTATCAAGCGGCACGGTTGGTTTTTGGGATTGCTCGTTGTGTGGCTGGCGCTGTTGCGCTATGCGCCCAGCAAGCCTGCGCCAACCCCAACGATGGGCGTAGAAAATCTGCCTGTTGCGGCAAGCGTTTCAGAAACGCCGACCCATTCGCCTTCCTCCACCCCAACGGCAAGCCCTTCGCCTACTAGCACGCCGTCGCCTCTGCCTACAGCCACAGCCACCCCGCCCCCCACAGCAACCCACATGCCCACCCTGACGCCTGCCCCAACTACTATGCCCTCACCCACCCAGCCATCAACGCCAACGCAGCTCCCCCTACCCGCTGTCCCACTCGCACCCACCCCCGGCTCAGGCCACCCATCCATTCAACCGGCAGTGCTGGCCAATTATCTTCCCTGGTACGACCCCGGAACGTGGGCCACCGGCTGCACCTCTAGCGGCGACCAGCCCCGCGATGGCGCCTACAATTCCGACGACCCCACTGTCATTGCGCGCCACATTGCCCAGGCCCAGTCGGCCGGGCTGGATGGATTTGCTGTGCACTGGCTTGCCCCAGGCAACCGCACCGATACCAACTTGGGCACAGTGCTAAATCTCTCACCCGACGGATTCAACTCGACCGTAATGTTCCTGTACCACATTGTGCCGGGCGCAAACCAGCAAGGCGTCATCAACTCGCTGCGCCATATCATCGAAAACTATGGCGAGCACCCTCGCTTTTTCCGCGCCGCAGGCAAGCCTGTCATCATGTTCAGCGATATGTACCGCGTGCCAGACGCAAACGGCCGGCGCTCTAGCTCTGACCAAGATGTAAGCACCGCCGTGGCGCGCTGGACCGAAATCCGCCAGGCGGTTGACCCCAATCACGCTGCGTGGTGGATTGCAGAGGGCTTGCAAGCCGCTTACTTGGCTGTATTTGATGGCCTGTACATCTACAAAATAGACCATGCCTGCTGCCCAAGCGCATACCAGGGCGCGGCGCGTTGGGCCGGCTGGGTGCGAGACTGGGAGCAGCAAAGCAGCCAGCCCAAGTTGTGGGTAGGCACCGTCATGCCCGGCTGGAACGACCTCAATTCTGCCCAGGCGCAATGCGCCGACCTGCGCGTGAGCAGCGCCACCTTTTCCCGCGACCGGGCCGAGGGCGCTTATTACGCCAAGACCTGGGAAGCCGTGCTGCCTACCCAGCCAGATTTCATCTTGGTTCATTCTTTTAACGAGTGGGTCGAGGGCAGTTACCTAGAGCCAAGCGCGGCTTTTGGCGAGATGTACCTTCAACTCACTGCTCAGTGGGCAGCCCAATTTAAAAACAGATGAAGCACAATGCACTTCAGGTTGCGCCTAAAAGCGCCTTGCGCCCTCCATCTAGAATTTTAAATTTGGAATCTTATTTGAAATTGAGGAATATAATGTCATCCAAACTCTGTCCCAAAATCATCCTGGAAGGCACCCGCCTGACCTTTAAAACCGAGATCGCCTTTGCCCTCAACGAACACCCGCGCATCGTCGGCCCGCGCAAATACCGCTACCACTCGCCGCTCATTTCGGGCGAATGGTGCGCCTTTACCAATTTTCCGTGGGGGCGCGGGCTGATCAATTTTGAGCCGCGCGAAGAAGCGCTGGCGATGGAAACCTACCACACCTGGGCGCGCCTGTTCGAGCTGCAGCGATACTATTCTTGGATCGTTGACCGTTTTCACATTTCCACCCGCATGTATCAACTGCAAACCTACGACAAAGACTATAATTTTACCTGGCTGGAGCAGCGGCTGGCCCCACTGGGCTTTCACCTCGTCTTTTGCACCCGCACGCCCCAGTCCTTTGAATCCGCCCGCGCCGAAAGGCTCAAGGTTTCGGGCAAGCCATCGCAATACGACGACCTGGGGTTATTTGTAAAAGAGCAAGAGTTACTGCGCAGGCTGGTCAGCGAATCGGCCCTGCCCAAGCTGGAAATAGATGTGTCTGATAACAACATTGCGCGCGTCACCGACCGAATCGCCGACTGGCTGACCGAGACGGGGGGACTATGGATGAAGGAATGAGAAAAGACGAAGGATGAGGGATAAGGGATGAAGGAGAAAGAGCATTTTTACCTTCGCGCCGTCAACGCCGATGATCGGAAATGGATTGAGCAATTCACTGCCGAGCAGTGGGGGAGCAGCATGGTTGTGGCGCATGGAACAATTTATTACCCCCACCAGCTGCCCGGTTTTGTCGCTGTTCAGGAAAAAGACAAGGTTGGATTGATTACCTATCACATTGAGGGAAACAGTTGCGAAATCGTCAGCCTGGACAGCCTGCAACCATCCACCGGCATTGGCACAGCCTTCATTGAGGCCGTCAAGCAGGTCGCCCGCCAGGCCGGCTGCGCGCGCTTGTGGCTCATCACTACCAACGATAACCTGAACGCCTTGCGCTTTTATCAAAAGCGCGGTTTTGTGCTGGTAGCCGTGCGCCCCAACGCGCTTGAGGCTTCACGAAAAATCAAACCCCAAATCCCCCTGATTGGGAACGACGGCATCCCTTTGCGAGACGAAATCGAGCTAGAATTGCCCCTGCTCTAATTAAAACAACAGGCATAGCGCTTTTGTCAGCGGCATACTTGACAAATCGCTTGCCCTGCGTTACCATTCAGCCTGGTCGTGCTAGATGGGAAGCTAGGGGTGTCCTGATCCTCCTCGGAGGTGACCCGAAAACCTCTTTATGCGGGGTCGAACTCCTTTTCGAGGGCCTGATTGTTTGATCCTACCCCAGTCAAGTAGCGATGAAAATCGGGTCCTATGCGGCAGGAGACTCTGAACCCCGCCAGGTCCGGAAGGAAGCAACGGTAAAGAATTACTTCTGGGTGCCATAGGGTAGCCTGATTGGAGCAAACTGGCTAGGGCAAGTCTTGCAGCCAGGTTCGACAAGAGGTGCACGACCATTTTATTTAGGGTTACACGCAGGGTTCCAACTAGTGGACATTGCCCGTCCGTTCTCAAACTCAAACATAAACAAGCCAGCCTCACTGCAATCTGGCCCATCTCGTTTGGCCGGTCTATTCAGCCTGCTGATCATTGCTATTATTGGCGGGCTGATGGTTGCCGGCTACCTGCACATGCTCGTCCCCATTACGTTGCAAATTGATGGTGTACCCTACCCCCTGCGCACCCACCAGTTGACAGTTGAAGGTATCTTGACGGATGTCGGCATTACCACTTTTCCCGAAGACGAAATCACCCCGCCCATCAACGAGCAAATTCAAGCTGGTCAGGTCATTCAAATCAGGCGCGCTCGCCCGGTGCGAGTAGAGGTGGATGGCAAGATAATTGCCGGGCGCACTTTGAAACACTCGGTGCTGAGCATCCTGGCCGATCTTGGCATCGAGGTCTCTCCTTACGACAAAATCATTGTTTCCAATGGCGATAACCACACCAGCTCCAGGTCGGCCGCCGCGCTGGCTTCAAGCCTCCCCATGGGCCAAGCGTCTTACAGAGCCATTCAACTGCCTGAACAATCGCCACTTGAGGTAACGGTCCAACGCGCGATGACGGTGACGCTAAATCTTGATGGCCAGTCTGCCCCCCTGCACACTACCGCGCTCAGCGTGGGCGAGGCGCTGCATGAAGCCGGACTCATCCTCCACGAGGCCGATCGCACTCTACCAGAGATGACCACACCGGTAGATGCCAACATGACCATTTCGGTCAAAACGGCAATTCCACTGACCATCCTGGTAGATGGGCGACGATTGCGCACTCGCACCCACCGGGCAAACGTGGCCGACGCGCTGGCCGAAGTCAACATCGCGCTAACCGGGCTAGATTATACCCATCCCGATCTTGACAGCGCCTTGACGCCCGACATGGAAATCCGCGTCGTGCGCGTGCATGAAACGTTTTCCATCGAGCAAGAGCCAGTGCCGTTCGAAGTGGTTTGGATGCCGGACTCTGACCTGGAAATAGACTTGCGCGAACAGCGGCAGGATGGTGAAAACGGCGTGCTGCAAAAGCGCATCCGCGTGCGCTATGAAGACGGGCAAGAAGTCAGCCGCAAGCTAGAAGACCAGGGAATTGTCCGCCCGCCCAAAAACAAGATCATCACCTACGGCACCAATATTGTTGTGCGCACACTCGATACTCCCCACGGCGCCGTCGAATACTGGCGGCGAATCCGTATGCTGGCAACCTCTTACAGCGCCTCAACTGCTGGCACACCCGTGACAGCCTCTTACTATGGCCGCACTGCATTAGGCTGGATTATGCGCCACGGCATTGTGGCCATAGACCCGCGGGTGGTGCACCTGGGCAGCAATGTGTACGTGCCGGGCTATGGGCCGGGCGCGGCCGGCGATACGGGCGGCGCAATCAAGGGACGCCGCATAGACCTGGGTTACGATGATGACAACCTGAAGCTATGGTACAGGTGGGTAGATGTTTACCTGCTCACACCTATTCCACCGGGCGATTCAATCAATTATGTCATTCCCGATTGGCCCCCGGAGCCATAGCAGCTGTCCGCCGTCAACCCTCAGCAAACGAAAGAGATGCCCCAACCCATCAACATCAGAGAATTGCTACACCAGTCGGGCCTGCATCCCCGCAAGAGCCTGGGGCAAAACTTTTTGGCCGATGACAATGTGCTGGCGCGCATCGCCTCTGAAGCGGGTTTGGCCTCTCAAGACATCGTTCTAGAAATTGGCCCCGGCGTAGGCACGCTCACCCGCCACCTGGCCGAGCGGGCCGGGCGCGTTGTAGCGATTGAATTAGACGCCGCGCTTATTCCCATCTTGCGCCGCATCACTGCCCCCTACCCCAATGTTGAAATTATTCAGGGTGACATTCTTGAATTTGAAATTTCCCCTTTTAAATTTGAAATTTCAAAAATAGTTGGCAATATACCCTACAACATCACCTCGCAGATTCTCAGACACCTCTTGGAAGCCGCGCGCAAGCCAAGCCTGATTGTGTTGACCGTTCAGCTAGAAGTGGCGCAGCGCATCACGGCCAAACCAGGCGACATGAGCTTGCTGGCCGTCAGCGTGCAACTGTATGGACAGCCAACCATCGTGGGGCACATCGGCGCGGGAGCATTTTACCCGGCCCCGCAAGTTGATTCGGCTATCGTGCGCATCGAGCCATACCCACAGCCGCCGGTAGCCGTGCCCCAGCACTTTTTTGCCGTCGTCAAGGCGGGATTCTCGCAGCGCCGCAAGCAGCTTCACAACGCGCTATCGGCGGGCCTGGCCTGCTCGCAGGCCGAGGTGGCCGGGGCGCTAGAACGCGCCAAAATAGATGCCCGCCGCCGGGCCGAAACACTCTCCATCGAAGAATGGGCCAGGCTGGCCCAAGAATTTGAATCTTCAAAAAGTTGATCCGCAGCCAAATTCAGAGTGCCACAAAAAAAAAGCGGGCCACAGCCCGCCTCAATTTTAAATCTCGAATGTGCAATTTTAAATTTGAAATTTTGAATTTGCAATTTGAAATTTGCAATTTATTGATAGACTCCGCGGTACTCTTGTGGCAGCATCGCCGCCAGGGTGTGCATAATCTGCTCGGTGTATCGCTCCAATTCCGCCGTGCTGGCCCGCTCGTTTTCTGGCAGGCGAAACAGGGGGCCAATCGTCATTGTCAACTTGGGTCGCTGCAAGCGCCTTAATTTACGCCCAATCGTCTCTGTGCCTGTTATGGCCATGGGCAGCAAAGGCACATTGGCCCGCGTGGCCAGGTAGGCCACCCCCACCTTGCCCTGTTGCAACGCGCCCGTTTTGCTGCGGGTCCCTTCAGGCGCCATGCCCAACACATTGCCTGTCTCAAGCACTTGCAACGCCGTGCGCAAAGCCTGACGATCCACCTCGCCGCGCTGCACCCAAATGGCGCCTATCTGGTCCATTAGCTCGCCAAGGATAAAATCATGCCGATGGGTGCTGGCTGCAAACACCATTACTGGCGCGGGAATCACTGCCATAATCAACGGCGGGTCAAAGGCGCTTAGGTGGTTGGCAATCAACAAGTACGGCCCGCGGGGGGGCACGTTTTCCAGTCCCGTCACTTGGCATTGGCAAAGTATAGCAAAAGCCGCCCTCACCAAGTGCCTGAGCAGCAAATAGGCGCGTATGTTGGTGTGGCCTGACATTATTCTACCACACGCCCCTCGGCAGCCACCACATAATCAACCGGGCTGCTGTTTCCATTAGGCACAAAGCCAATCGAAAACTCGGCTTCCTCTCCCGCCGCCATCACTTGGCCGCCGATAGCCTGCTGCCGATAGCCAATCACCCGCCCCTCGCTGTCGTAGGCGGTAACCACCACTTTGACCCCCGCCACGCTGCGCTGATCGGCATTGCGCACCTTGCCCGTCACCTGAAATTGCAAGCCATCTGTCCCACCCTGCGCTTCGGTGACTTGCACGCGGGCGTAACGTCCCCCGGGTTCGATGGACGGCTCGGCGCGAACGATAACCGCCCTAAAACTGGCAAAGCGCCCTGGCGGCGAAGTGAACAGCAAACCAAAGGGCGACTTGCCCTTGGCCGGTATAACATCCAACACAGTGAACGGCTCGCCCACAGCCAGTTCGCCTCCCGCTTCATCCAACAGGCTAATGCGCACTTGAACATTCTCCAAAGATTCGGAGCCTTCGTTGACCACTTCGCCCAATCCCCACAGCGAGCCGACGGCTGTTTCATACAATCCCACTCCCTGCACAATAACAGGCAACGGCGTGGGAGTAGGCAATAACAACTGGCTGCCATTCCCGCCAGAGGCAATCGGGATAATCAACTCTTGCCCGATTTGCAACGATTGGGGATTGATGATGCCGTTGGCTTGTTGCAGGTCGGCCACTGTCACGCTGAATTTGAGCGCGATCCCCAACAAGGTATCCCCCGATTGGATAACGTAAATGATGGGAGTTGGGGTAGGGGCCGGTGTGGCAGTAGGAGCCGGTGTATCCGTTGGAGTCACCGCTGGCAAGGGAGAAGGGGTTGGAGGCGCCAGGGTAACCCCGAGAGGCGCCAGAGTTGGGGTGGGTGCTTCTACCACCTGGCCGCAACCGGCCAACAACAGGGTGGCTAACACAATCAAGCTCACAGTGTGTCGCATAGGGTTTCTATTTTTGCCTTAGATGGCCTGTCTACCACAGGCGCTTTAGTTTTCACCCTGATTTTAACCTTGCTGCCATGAAAAGTCAAAACTGCTTCCCCTACCAAGTAGCCCGACGCACTGCGCTTTTAGACCTCGGGAAACCCTCCCCGACCAGGCCACCACTTGTCCCGCTTACCAATCCGTGCTACACTCTAGCCATGACAAACTTGGCTTCCTCCCAGCGGCACCCCACCGACTGGATTTTCATTGTCGCTGGAGGCGCTGCCCTAATTGTCCTAATCGCCATCAGCCTTGCTGTGCCACCCACAGCGACGCCAGATTTTGCCGCCCTTGTCTTGCTGGCAGCCCTCGTCGTCGCCTCGGGCAACCTGGCCCTAGATGTTTCCTCTGGCTGCATCACTCTGACCAATCTATTGGCCGTTTCAGGCTTGTTAATATTTGGGCTAGCGCCCGCTTTATGGCTCGTCTTTATCGGCGAGGCTGCCTCCGACCTTATTCGCACCATGCTGGCCAAGCACTTGCATGCCCCACATCGAAGCGCCTGGCGCACGCTGGTTGTGGCGGCCACCAATGTAGCTTTGCAAATCTTGAGCTTGCTGGCGGGTTGGCTCATTTTGACCGCGCTGGGCGGCAGCGTTCCGCTGCAAGATTTTTCTGCCGCAGCCGTTCTGCGCCTGCTGGCGCTCTTTGCCGGCTATTTCCTGGTCAACAACTTTATGTTCAGCGCGGCCGTAAGAATAGAGAAAGGCAAATCTATCCGCTCCACTTTCTGGCGCGACTGGCAAATGACGCTGGTCTTTGACGTGTTGCCTCTCCCCCTCAGCATCGTCATCGCCAACATCCATTTCAACCTGGGGATCTGGTCTTTTGCCGGCATCGCGGCCTTGCTGCTGGGTGGAATGTTGATCTTGCATCGCTTGAACCAGGCGCAACGAGCAGCCGAACGGCGCGTGCGAGAGCTAACTAGCCTGTCCGCCATCAGCCAGGCCATGCGCTCTAGCCTGGATCTGCCCGAACTCTTGGAAGCCATTCACCAGCAGCTCAACCAACTGATAAACGCCGACAATTTTTACATCGCGCTTTACGATCCAGACGCCAACTCTATCTCATTCCCATTGGTTTATGAAAACAATGCCCCCGTCCGCCGCGCCGGGCGCCCGGTTGCCAACGGGATGACTGAATGGATCATTCAAAACAAGCAAGCGCTGCTCATTCACGAAAATTTGCCGGGGGTGTTGCGCCAAATGGGGCTAGATCTCTTGGGTCCCCCGGCAGAATCTTGGCTAGGAGTTCCAATTTTATCTGAGGACAAAGCTTTAGGAGTGTTGGCCATCCACCACCCAACCCAACGCCGACTGTTCGACACAAGCCACCAATCCTTGCTCATTACCATAGCTGCGCAGGCCGCCATGGCCATTCGCAACGCGCAATTTTACAGCACCATGCGCCAACGCACTGCCGAAATGGCCATTCTCAACTCGGTTTCCACCACCCTCAGCGCCTCGTTAGATATGCAGCGAGTGGCGCAGATTATGGTGGATTCGATTTTGCCTATCGCCAGTTGTGAAAAATCTGCCTTTTTCCTGCTAGACGACGACGGCGCCCATTTACGCCTGGCGGAATCAAGAGGATTGGGGGCCACTTTTGCCCAGGGCGCTCAGCGCTGCGTCGTTGGCCCAAGCGAACGCGGTGTGGTCGCCCACACCCGCAGCCCAATGCTCGTCGCAGATATCCGCGCTGCCCCAGACCTGCCAACCGGCCTGAGCGCGATAGCTGAAGCAGAAGGGTTCCGCGCCCTGGCTGAAATGCCGCTGCTGGCCCAAGGCGCTATTATAGGCACGCTGGCGGCCTACTATGTGCAACCGCGCACTTTTACCCAGGCCGATCTGGATTTGCTCAGCACATTTGCCAACCAGGCCGCCGTGGCAGTAGCCAACGCCAAGTTGTACACTCGCACCGACAAAGCCCTGGCCCGGCGCGTGGGTGAAATGTCGGCCATCGAGGAAATTGGGCGCGAACTGCTGGTGACGCTCGATGTCAAGCGCATCATTAACAAAATGATCGAGCGCGCCATGCAAGTAACCGGCGCCAATTACAGCGTGGTGGTGCTGTTTGATGCTGCACTGGAAGAAGCGCGCCTGTTAGCCCACCAAGGTTATCCGCCGGACATCATCGCGCCCCTCTACGATAAACCCTGGCCCTTGCACGCAGGGATTACCGGGCGTGTCTTGCGCACGGCCCAAACGGCCAACACTATAGATGTCCATAGCGATCCAGACTATTATGAGGCGATACCCACCGTCCGCTCACAGCTTTCTGTGCCCATTGCAGGCAAAGGCCAGGTCTTGGGCGTTATCACACTGGAAAGCGAAACCCCGGCCGCGTTCGACACCCATGCCGTCTCATTCACCGAACACCTGGGCAACCAGGCCGCCATCGCCTTGGGCAATGCCCGCCTGTACGAAAAAGCCCAACGTCGCCTGCGTGAAACATCTATTCTCTACGAAGCAAGCCAACAACTCACAGGTGTGCTAGACCCAGACATGCTGGCCGCGCGCGTGGTAGAACAAGCCTGCAAGGCGCTCGACAGCACCAGTTGCCTGCTTGAATTCTTGGACAAGCCCGCCCACCAGCTTCAAGTGGTAGCCAGTTTTACAGCGCCTTCTGCCAGGGTAGCCATCACCGCCACTCCCTATAGCGCCGCTTGCCAAACCAAAGACTATCCGGCCACGCTCCGTCTACTTGAAACGCGTGAACCGCTCGTTGTGTATGCCAATGATCCCCAAGCCGACCCGGCCGAACTGCGCCTGCTCAAAGAATCACACCAGCAAGCTGCGCTCATAGCGCCACTGGTGGCAGGCGACACCGTCATTGGCATCGTGGAATGGCTGGATGATCGCCCGCGGCGCTTTAACGATGAGGAAATTCGTCTGGCGCAAACCATCACCAACCAGGCGGCCATCTCTATTGAAAACTCGCGCCTGTTTCAAGGCATCGCCGAGGCGCGTGACCGCTTGCAGGCCATTCTCAATTCGGCCAGCGAAGGCATCTTGATGCTCGACCTGAGCGGGCGGGTGGTGTTGATCAATGTCATGCTGGAATTGTTGTGGCAAATCTCGCGGCAAACGCTCGAAGGACAATTGCTCCAAGATCTGATCAACCGGCCTGCGCTGAAAATTGCCGGACGGCTTGGCGCAGCCACAAGCGGCATCGAGGCGATGCTGCCCATCTTTAAACAGCTTCAGCAAAAAATGCGCGCCACCTACCAACTGCCGGCCCCCTCAACCCAAGTTGTTGAGCGCCTCACCACGCCCGTGCTCGATTCGAACGAGCGATTGATGGGGTGGATGGTGACACTGCGTGACGCGACCGAAGAGCACGAGCTGCAACAAATGCGCGACAACCTGACCAGCATGATTGTCCACGACTTGCGCGGCCCGTTAGGCGCCATTGCCAGCGGTTTTAGCATGATCCGCGACATCGTCTCTACCGCGCCCGATGCTGATTTTGGGCTAGAAGTTATCCAGGTTTCAGAACGCAGCACGCAAAAGCTGCTGACGCTGGTCAATTCATTGCTAGACATCAATGACCCGCGCCGGCTACAATTGAACATCAGCGCCGTCAATCTGCACACACTGGTCAAGAATGTCATTGACACGCTGTCGCCACTGGCCGCCGAAAACAGCATTCTGCTGAGCGCCCAACTGCCGCCGCTTCCGCTTGTGGCGGTAGATGAAGAAAAAATCAGCCGGGTATTCATGAACCTGATTGACAACGCCCTCAAGTTCGCGCAAGCGGGGAGCTCCGTGACTGTATTGGCCGAGGTGCTAGAGCTAGAGGCCCGCACTTGTGTCCGCTGCGCGGTGCATGATACCGGGGCCGGGATTCCTGCCGAATACCTGGAACGCATTTTTGACCGCTTTGTTCAAGTGCCTAATCAAGAAGGCCACCGGCGCGGCACCGGCTTGGGGCTGGCTTTTTGCAAGTTGGCTATCGAAGCTCATGGCGAGCGCATCTGGGCAGAAAGCGCTGTGGGCACAGGCAGCACATTCTACCTCACGCTGCCGATCTATGAGGATCTATGAGGACCCCCCATCCCATAAAAGAAACCAGGTTTTTTGAAAAACCTGGTTTCTAAAGAGATCCCTTAGGCCGATTGGGAAAGCATACGCCGCGCCACCTTGAGCAGGGCACGCAGCGCGCGCTGGGTAGCGGACAATTGGGTGGCGCTGGACAGGCCCATATCATAGGCGGCCATGGCTGGCAGCCATTCTCGCCGCCGCAAGCGCAGCCGGGCCAGCGCCAGCCAGGTATCGCGCGTCAGGTTGGGTTCGCTGCATTTTTCCAGCAATGCCGTGGCTTCCCGGTACAACTCGATGGCCCGGGCATCGTCGTGGCGCGATTCGCACAGCGCGCCCAGGTTGCCTAGCGTCTGAGCCTGGCCACACACGTCATTGTTCTTCTGGAAAAGGTCGCGGGCCTCTAACAGGGCTTTTTCAGCCTCTTCAAAGCGCGCGGCCTGCCGCAGGCAGACCCCCTGGTTATTGAGCGCCTTGGCCGCCTCTGCCCAATTGCCTTGAGCCAAATGTGCCCGTGCCACTTGGCCAAAATTATCGGCAGATTCTTCATACCGCCCCGCGCGATAAAGCTCTGCTGCTCGGTCTTGGAACTGAATTAGCTCGCCCATAACGCGGCCTCCTACCGACGGCTACACGAATGTCAACAAATTCAAATCAGCGCAGATTCGCGCGCCAAGCGTTCGTGGATAAAGATGAAATTAGTAGGTGATCTCCAAAATACTTTCTGCAATCCCGCGCAACTCGGTGGCGGGTTTTTCGGCCAGCCGCATCGCCACTCGCAAGTACATCTCGTTGATTGGCTGGACGACAAATTGCTTCAACTCGCCGGGTATGACGCTAAACTGCTCGAACAAGCGGTCGTTCAACTCGCGCTCTCCCACTGCCCCAACTCCTTCATCCAAAAAATAGGCAATGGGCACACCCAAGTGCTCACAGAGCAGCTCCAGATGCGCCACTGGAATAGCTCGCTGCCCACGCTCATATGCCTTGACAACGCGCGGCGAACAGCCCAAAATAGCCGCCAGGTCTTGGGCAGATTTTTTAGCCTTGGTGCGCGCCTCGCGCAGCAACAGGGCAATAATACGCTGGCGCAGCGCCACCAGCCGCTCCGGCGGTGGGGTAGGCTCTGGCACAACCAAGACCTCGCCCTCGCTCCAAAAGCTTGCCAGGGGCGTATCTAGAAAGTAAGCCAGCAGCTCTAGCTCTGGCAAAGAGATATTCCTGCGGCCTTCTTCGTAGGCCGTGATCAAACTAGGCCGCACCCCCAACACCGCGGCACATTCTTGCTTGGTGCGTCCGCTCTTTTGCCTGGCGCCTTGGAGCAGCACTCCCAAAATCTTGCGACGTAAAATAACTGCATCTACTTCGGGCATTTTAGCCTCCTAAGGGTTCGTAAAAATATAACTTCCCGCAAGAGTGCGGCCTTTAGGCCGAAAGTCTGCGCTCCATGACGGAATTTGTTCTTTTACGAACCCCTGCATTGCTACGCGCGAATTATACCATGACCCAACTTGAAAAGTAAAATGAGATTTGTGGTAAGATGGGTTCAACCTGAAATGAAAGGATCTGCCATGCGACGAGAATACCCTCAAGCCCCTATCCCCACGGTTGGCGCGGTCGTCTTTGACAGAGAATGTGTCTTGCTGGCAAAACGCGGCAAAGACCCCAACAAAGGACTGTGGACCTTGCCGGGCGGCGCAATCGAACTGGGTGAAAGTGTGCGCCAGGCCATCGAGCGCGAGGTGTTAGAAGAATGCAATATCACCGTCCAGGCGGGCAATGTCGTTGAGGTGCTCGACATCATCTATCATGATGAAGAGGGCGCGTTGCGCTTTCATTACATCTTGATAGACCTGCTGTGCATCTATATAGGCGGCGCGCCCGCAGCCGGAGACGACGCGACCGAGGCGCGCTGGGTGCATCCCAGCGAATTTGATAGGCTGGGCGTTCCTCAACGCGCGCGCGACATCATCGCCAAAGCGCGCGGCGACAGGGCATAAAAGAGAAGCAGCAGTTTGTGGTACAATCAATCCAACACTATTTGCAGGAGATGATCATGGGAAACGCAAAAGCTATAAACGATGCCGATTTTGCAAGCCTGGTCGCAGAATCCGAACTGCCGGTGCTGGTAGACCTGTGGGCCGAGTGGTGCGGGCCTTGCAAAATGATTGGCCCAATCGTCGAGGAAATTGCCACCGAGAACCAGGGCAAACTCGACGTGTTCAAGCTGAATGTAGATGAAAACCCAGACACGCCGGTCAAGTTCGGCGTGATGGGCATACCCACCCTATTGCTGTTCAAAAGCGGCCAACTGGTAGAAACACTGGTAGGTTATATGCCCAAAGATCGTCTCATGGCCAAAATTAGGCCGCATTTGTCTTGACACCATCACACACCAGTGGTAAACTAGCGCCAACTGCACAAAATAAAAACTTGGAACAGGACTAGTAAGCATCAAAGCGAGGAGCAGAGAGTCGGGGCCGAGGCGGTGCAAGCCTGATTCCGGCGCAGACGCTGAATGGACCTGAGAGTTGCAACGGTGAACAAAGTAGCCGCTGCCGGAATCGCCGCCGTTATCCAGGCTGAGGGGATTCAAGCTGCCAAGGGCAGGCGCGTCCCCGCAAGAGTGAGGCTGGCAGCCATTTGAATTTTTCCGCATGGCGGCTGCCTAACTTGGGTGGTACCACGGGTTATAGCACGCTCGTCCCATAGTGGATGGGCGTTTTTATTACCTCCTCGCTGGTGGAGGCAAGGGTAAAACCCTCTCGCAGGTTTGAACGCTTTTGGATGAGCTAGCACAACTCGACCAGGATTGCCAGTCCACCCAGGCGGCTAATTTTGTAACCTGCGGGAGGGTAGGCCGAATAGTTACAAACAAACAGAGGTGAAGAATGTCAAAGAAACGCATACTAACCGGCGACCGACCCACAGGTAAATTGCACCTGGGGCATTATGTGGGCAGCATGGCCAATCGGGTCAAGCTGCAAGATGAATACGAATGTTTTTTCATCATCGCCGACCTGCACGTGCTGACCACGAAACCGGAAAAAGAAAGCATCATCGAAATGACGGACAATATCCGCGAGATGGTGCTAGATTACGTGGCAGTGGGGATTGACCCCAACCGCAGCACCATCTTTGTCCAATCAGCATTGCCCGAAACCTATGAGCTGAACCTGATCTTTGAGATGCTGGTAACGCTGCCCCGCTTGAGCCGCTTGCCCAGCATCAAAGATATGGCGCGCGCCGCAAATATGGACGATGAGGCGGTGCCCTTTGGGTTGATTGGCTACCCGGTGCTGCAGACCGCCGATATCCTGCTGCCGCGCGCGCACCTGGTGCCGGTAGGCAAAGATAACGAGGCCCACGTAGAAATCTCGCGCGAGATTGCCCGCCGCTTTAACCGGCTGTATGGCGAGGTTTTTCCAGAGCCTGATGTGCTCATCGGTGAGGTGCCAACGCTGGTGGGCACCGACGGCCAGGCCAAGATGAGCAAGAGCCTGAACAATGCCATTTTCCTGTCAGACGACGAAGCCACGGTCAACGAAAAGGTGCGCAGCATGTATACCGACCCCAAACGTATCCGGGCCGATATTCCGGGGACAGTCGAGGGCAACCCGGTGTTCATTTACCACGACGCTTTTAACCCCGATGTGGATGAGGTCAACGATCTCAAAGCCCGTTACCGCCAGGGCAAAGTAGGCGATGTAGAAGTGAAAAAGAAACTGGCCCGCGCCATCAACACTTTCCTCGACCCAATCCGCCAGCGCCGTTCCGAGTTGGCCGCGCAGCCGGGGCTGATTGAAGATATCCTGGTTGCAGGCACACGCAAAATGCGCGCCGAGGCCGCCGAGACCATGCGCCTGGTGCGCGAGGCAATGGGGATGTACGGCAGCAAGCTGCGCGAGAGGATGTGAGAAAAAGGCAGGACGGCACAAGAGTGCCGTCCTGCAATTAACGTTTAGTGTGCGTTCTACGCCACTCGTCAAGCGCGGCTGCCGCTTCTCGCGTGCCAATTCGCTCCAAGGCGCCGGCGGCTCCTTGCCGCACCCACTTGTCTTCATCCCACAATACAGCAATCAGCGGAGCCACGGCGGGTTCGCCAATGTGAATGCAGCGGGACCAATCTGCTTTGGCAATCCAGTAGGTGGCGCCAATCTCGTCTTGAGTGGGAGCCCAGCCGAGCTGGTCCAACAACCCGGCAGCGGCCCAGCGCACTCCGCTGTCTCGGTCTTGCAAAGTTGCAATCAGCGGGCGCACAGAGGTCTGGCCCAGTTCTGCGCACTTGTCCCATTCGGATTTGGCAATCCAATAGAGTGCGCCAAACTCATCGCTCTCTGGCTGCCAGCCGAACTTGTCTAGCGCCTCGGCTACCCTGCGGCGCAGGCGATGGGTGTTCCAATTCTTGAGCGCATCCAGCAGCGGGTCTAGAGCAGGCTGGGCGATTTTGACCAAGGCATTGCTGGCGGCCTCTTGCACCCGGCTGTTGCGATCTCTCAACGCCTCCACCAGCGAATGGGCAGAGCGTGGGTGCGCAATTTTTGCCAACACGCCAACAGCCCCCAGCCGCACCCCGCTATCTACATCTTGCAAGACAGCAGTCAGCGGCTCTAGAGCCGCTTCGCCCACTTGAAGGCATTTGTCCCACTCGGCCTGCGCAACCCAATAGATTGCCTCGGTCTCGCTGCTCGGCGGCTGCCAGCCCAATTCACCCAAGGCCCAGGCTGCAACCTTGCGCACTGGGCGGTCAGGGTGTTGTAAGAGGGGAATAAACAACTCTTGAACAGACGGCTCCATCCTTACCAGAGCCTCAGCCGCGGCCTGGCGCGCCAGCCTGCTTCTACCTTTTAGAGTAGCCAAGAGCGCTTTGGTGGCGGGCCGCCCAATTTCTGCCAGGGCCGCGGAAACTGCGTGACGCACATCGTCATCCTCATCTCGCAGCGAAGCAACGAGCGGCTTGACCGCGCGCGGGTCGCCCAGCTTGCCCAGCGCCTTG